>USIN01000014.1 GCA_900554715.1 uncultured Bacteroidales bacterium | reverse complement strand
AACTCATGTCGAGTGCCTGCTGTGATATCGAGGCGACAAGCTCGCGTTTACCGCCGATGTGGCTGGGGTCGCAGAACACCGGAAGCGCGGGATAGCGGCGGCGCAGTTCGATGGGAATGCGCCACTGAGGCATGTTGCGGTAGAGATGTTTGCCGTAGGCGCTGAAGCCGCGGTGTATCGCGCCGATGCGACGGATGCCGGCGTTGTAGATGCGCTGCATGGCGCCGATCCACAGCTCGAGGTCGGGGTTCACGGGATTCTTGACGAGCACGGGCAGGTCGGCGCCGGTTTCTTTAAGGGCGTCAGCAATCTCCTGCATGGCGAAAGGATTGGCCGATGTGCGGGCACCGATCCAGAGGACGTCGACACCGGCGGCGACGGCCTGTATGACATGCTGGCGTGTGGCGACCTCGGTGGCCGTCATCATGCCGGTCTCGGCCTTGACCCCGGCGAGCCATTCGAGGCCTTTCTCGCCGACACCTTCAAAGCCGCCGGGGTGGGTGCGTGGTTTCCAGATGCCGGCGCGATAGATTTTCACGCCGTTTTCGGCGAGCTGCCGCGCGGTTGTCATTACCTGTTCTTCGGTCTCGGCGCTGCACGGGCCGGCGATTATGATGGGTTTGCTGTTGTCGAGAGTGGGGAATAGTGTTTGCAGATTATCCATAGTATTCGTTTTTATATTTTGCGGTTGCGGGGATTGAATTCTTTGATGCGGCCGAGGGCGCGCTTGAGGTTTTCGGGCTTGGCACACAGCGATATGCGCACATAACGCTCGCCGTTTTTGCCGAAGATGAAGCCGGGAGTCAGGAACACGCGGGCCTCATAGAAGAGGGCGTCGGCCAGAGCCTCTGACGACGACACGCTCTCGGGGATGCGGCCCCAGAGGAACATGCCGCGCTGCCGAGGGTCGAAGGTGCAGCCGAGCTCTTCCATTATCTCTTCGGCCAGGTGGCGGCGTTCGCCGTAGACCGTGTTGAGCTGCTCATACCAGTCGTCGCCGGCCTTGAGAGCCTCGGCGGCGGCGAGCATCACGGGCTTGAACTGACCCGAGTCGATGTTGCTCTTGACTTTGAGCAGCCACGAGATGAATTCGGCGTTCGACGCCACCATAGCCACACGCCAGCCCGCCATGTTGTGACTCTTGCTCAGTGAGTTCATTTCGATGACGATGTCCTTGGCGCCCTCGACCGAGAGCATGCTCATCGGATTGTCGTTGAGGATGAAGCTGTAGGGGTTGTCGTGGGCGATGACGATGTTGTGGCGGCGCCCGAAGTCGACGAGGCGTTCGAATGTGGCGCGGTCGGCCGGCCGGCCGGTCGGCATGTGGGGATAGTTGACCCACATGAGTTTTATCCTGTCGAGCGGCAGACGCTCGAGAGCGTCGAAGTCGGGCAGCCAGTCGCCATCTTCGGTGAGGTCGTAGTTATAGATTTCGGCACCGACAAGGCGGCTGATCGACGTGTAGGTCGGATAGCCGGGGTCGGGCACTAACACGCCGTCGCCGGGATTGAGAAAGGCAAGCGAGATGTGGAGGATGCCTTCTTTCGAGCCTATCAGCGGCTGTATCTCGCACGTCGGGTCGAGCGTCACCCCGTAGCGGGCCGTATACCACTCGGCGAAGCCTTTGCGCAGCTCGGGCAGCCCGACATGGGGCTGATAGCTGTGGCTGTCGCTGCGGCGCGCCTCGCGACAGAGTGTTTCGATGACGGCGTCCGACGGCGGACAGTCGGGACCTCCGATGCCGAGCGAGATGATGTCGCGGCCCTCGGCGTTGAGTCGCGCGAGTTCTTTGAGTTTGCGCGAGAAATAATATTCCTTGATGCGTCCGACGCGGTCAGACGGCTGGATTTTCGTGTGTGGCATATATGGTTATCAGCGGTTAATTGATTTTATATTCGCGGTATTCGCCGAGCACTGTCAGCTCGTTGGTCAGCGGGCGCACGGCGTCGATGGCCTGATGGTAGCGAACGATGCTGTTGAACGTCAGGTCGACATAGAAGCGGTATTCCCACTCGCGCCCGATTATCGGCATCGACTGTATCTTTGACAGATTCATGTCATAGAACGACAGTATCGTCAGCACTTTCGACAGGGCGCCGTTGCTGTGTGGCAGCGTGAAGACTATCGACGCCTTGTCGATTTCGCCCTCGGCCGGACCGATTTCCGATGCCAGCAGGGCATTTGTGACTATCAGAAAACGAGTGAAGTTGCGGCGGTTGGTCTCGATGCCGCGCTCGAGAATCTCGAGTCCGTATAGTCCGGCGGCATATTCGCCGCACACGGCCGCATGACCCGTCAGCGAGCTTTCGGCAATCTCGCGGGCGCTCCCGGCCGTGTCAAATTTCTCGATCATCTTGAGGTTGGGATGGCGTCGTAGATATTGCTCACACTGCATCAGCGCCATCGGGTGGGAGTTGACCTCCGTCAGGCTGTCGATGCTCTGCCCCGGCAGCGCCGCGAGCACGTGAGATATCCTCATCTTATACTCGCCGATGATGCGCTGGCTGCTTTGCCGCAGCATCTCGTGGTTCTGCAGCAGGCTGCCGGCGATAGTGTTCTCGATGGCGACGATACCCACGAGCGACGCGTCGGAGTCGAGCGCGTCAAACATGTCGGCGAAGGTGTCGAACGGCAGTGTCGTCACTTCCTGCCCAGCGAAATACTCGCGAGCCGCCGCGTCGTGGAAACATCCGGCGACGCCCTGTATCGTTACTTTCAGATCTTTTGCCATGTTATTAAAAATAAAATCCCGTCAGAAGCATATCGCGTGACGGGATTGAATTGATATTGTCGTTTTGTTGTTATCTCGGATTATATCGCATATTAAAATCCCGTCCTGACTGCCGAGTAAGGATAAAAAGAAAAATAATATGCGTAAAATCGTGTCATATTGTCATTGATTTGCCTGCAAAGCTATAATATTAATTCCAAACCTCCAAATTTCTTTTCAAAAAACTTGATAAATAATCTGAAAGATGCCTTTTATATGACCTTTACGAGATGTTTGGCTGAGGCGGGGAGGTCGGTTGCGAGAGTGACGACATACTGCCCGTGAGGCAACGCGCCGGTCGTGATTACGGTGACGCCGCTGCCGTCGGCGGTGACTGTCCGCTGCAGCATGTTGACGCCGCCGGGGGTCGAGACGTCGACGGTCAGGCGTCCGCCGATGTCAGCCTTTATCGTCATCGTGCCGTCGCCGACTGTCACTTTTGCCTCGGAGAGACGCCGGACGACATCTTCGCGGCTGTCTCTCACGCGGCTCTTCACGGTCTCATATTCAGCGGCGCTGATGACCCATGCCCGGCTGTGGCTGTCGTGGTTGCGCCCCTCGGCGTCGCTGACAGTCACCTCTGTCTGCACGGCCACAGGCATTGTCACGCCGTCGGCAAACCATCGTGTCGTCACGATTTCGTAGCGGTCAAGCGAGTCGGCCACGGCGTCGAGCGGCATCACCGGCTCGTCGGCCGCGATTTTGGCGGTGAAACAGCGTCGTTCGGCTATCGCCCTGACCCCGCCGAGGGTGTCGCCCTGCGCGACGACGAGTCGGCCGCGTCTCACCTTGCGGGTCTCATATCTGCCCTGTTCGGCGAGTTTGAACGTGCGGCTGTATGAACCCCGGGCTTCGAAGTCACAGTCGCCGCACAAGCGGCAGTCGCCGAGCGCTGCCGTCGGCGGTGCGACCGTCGGCCTGATTGTCGCCAGCCGCGATTCCTCGAGGATAAACAGCGTCGAGTCGCCGCGGCGTTCAAACCATCGGCGCCGGCCCTCGGCCGTCTCCCTCACGAGCGTGTCGCCGTAAAACTTATATGTCAGCGCTTCATGCCGCGACAGCTCGTCGCCGCCCGACATATCCCAGACCGCGGCATCGACCTTGACCGGCACGACGCCTCGCTCAAGCCGCCACTCCTGCGCTCCGGCAGCCAAAACCGCCGTCACCAAGGCCAACATCGTTATTGTTATAGCTTTAGTCATATGCAACATTATTTAATACGGGTAAAAGTTCGAGAGAATGACCGCCTGCTTTTATTGAGCATTTCAATCCCTTCCTCTTTGCTTTTGGCCTCAGCGGGAAAAAGCTCATTATTTATACTTGTGTCTACAGAATAATCGTTCGTATATATTTCAACTAGAGTATCTATATTGCAGACAATCATTTTTTTCTCAAGAAAAAATTCGCCTGCTATCAGTTCGTCGAATGAAGAGTCATAGTTGTTCTCTGCGTCAGCAGAATATGCCTTTGGTCTACCCGGTTCGTTTTTTGCACAATCTAAAATTGTCTTTGGGTTAAAAAACAATGTGTCGCCATTTTGAGAATATATTCCTGATTCCACAATCCCCAGTCGATGACTATAAGTATAAATATTAGATTGTGGAAATAATGTGAGGTATGCATAATGTTCGTTGATTATTCCATTATAAAGTGGTCTATATTCTTTACAGGAATAATTCAAAATTTCTTTGTATGTATTATTAAATTGTCCCCATGACAGCGGGCAGAATATACAAAACAATATTAGGCTTAAGTATTTCATAATTCTTATTTTTATCGGTCATATATTTCGGTTAAATCATCGAGTCCTAATGCTGATTTGTGTCGGGCGATAGAGCTATTTTTATCAATCTTCTTCTGCCCATGGGTTTTCGTTATATATAGAATCACCTGTCATCCAATATTTATAAGTATAATAGAATAGCCAGCATGTCTCATTTTGCCCAAAGCAAAAATTAAAAAATAGGGTATCGCTCTTGATGCTGTCAAGTTTGATGTTACGAAAGTCGAAATTTAATATATTGTTTCGCAAATCTTCTTTAGCGCCATAATTATTAAGCGTATCAGAAAACATATCCTTATAGAAACGAATTGTGTCGTTTAATTTGCTACCTTTCGACGCCTTGTCTCTTATGACTATGCCTAAGGCAGTAGACTTGCAATATGCCTTATTCATCAACGCATATGCTTTATCGTTGAAATATACAATTGAATCGTACGGTAAATTAAACGAGTCGTAGTATTCACATACTTCATAAGATTCGGTAAATGGGTCCTCGATATAGCCATATTCAATAATATATTGACCCGTATCATTCTCGTTCTTACCACGAGGAAAGCTATATTCATTTGAATAATAGTCCCATTCAAATGCCAATCCCGATCGGTCTATTTTACCGCTACTGAAGGAGTGAGATCCGATTGAGCCAATTATATTATCCGTGTCGTCGGGCATTACAGTCGAATCGGCGGTATTGTTCGCCGTGACACCGTTTGAAGACGGGTGTTTGCAGTTTGTCAAAGCGAAATGCAACCCTGCGGCAATGGCTATTATTAATAATATTTTCTTCATCTCTATCGGAGCCGTTGATTTAAGGATTAGGCAATAGCGGTAATTGATTTTTTGCCGGTTTCGGCATCAATCGCTCTCATGCAAATTTACATCAGAAACCACCCGATTGCAAGTGTTTAGCTCGAAATATATTGGGAAGCGGCAGAATTTATTCTTTTGCTGTCTAAATCGATGCTTTATAGCTATAACCAAATATTTACCGCAGGAAGTCGGGGGCGAGGAGGTAGATGCCGAGAGAGATGCCGACGTTCCAGTTGCGGGCGGGGTAGCTGGCGTAGTTGCAGTAGCCTGTCAGGGTGGCGAAGGGGAACTGGTAGCAGATGTCGAGCTCGCCGTAGAACGACGGGTCGGCGAAGGTTTTGCCGTAATGCGGACGGCTCTCGGTGTCGCCGAGAATCTTCTTGTAGGGCAGGAAGCCGTGGAGGTTGAGCCGGGCTGAGATGTTGTCGTTGTAGCGGTAGACGGGCACGATGCCGGCGGCTATGAAGCTGTTGGCGCGGAAGGCGGGGTTAAAGCTGTTGTTTGACGCCGGAGTCGGGTTGTAGGCCGTGGCGGTGAGTATCGAGGCGTCGTAGCTCTCGGTGAGCTTGCGCGTCGAAATCATGATGTCGCTCTCGAGACCGAGCGAGAAATGCTGCCCGATGTCGAGATAGTTGCGGGTCTGCAGTTCGAGCTGCAGCCATTCGGGGTCTGATTTGACCGCGGGGGCGTCGTTCGGAGTGAAACGGGCCTTGGATGTTATGGCTTTGAATGTCGCGCGGTAGTATGCGCCCGTGGTCGGGAAGTTGATGTCGTTGAGCGTGTTGAGCAGGAATGTCGCTCCGGCGGCGGCAGCGTTGCGTGAATAATGCGAGCGTCCCTTGATGTAGCTGTCGAGGCGGTTGTTACGGTAGAAGCTTGACTCGGTGCGCCCGTATCCGGCCGTAACGTCGACTTTGGCATGTCGGCCGGCGGCGATGCTCCAGCGCAGGTTGCCGTAATATTGTTTGTCGAGGATGAAGGTCGGCAGTTTGTCTTCGAAGAAGAGCTTGTCGTTCTCGTAGAACTTGCGGCGCGAGACTACGGCTTCGATGCGAAGCTCAGAGGGTATGCCGGTGGCGAGCAGCAGGCGTCCGTTGGCCATGGCTGCCATGTAGCTCTGGCCTATCCAGGCGTTGATGTCGGCGCCGACCGAGCGGAAGCTCAGGGTCGAATAGCCGGCCGAGAGGAACAGATAGCTGTTGCTCGACGAGGTGATATAGCCGCCGAAGCCGGCCTTGAAGTCGTCTTTGACTGACGCCCGGACGTTGAGGTCGAAAAGGCCGGTGCTGTCGTCGTAGACGGCGTTGAGGGCCAGGTCGCGTATCTTGCCTGACGATATGGCGCGGTAGTATGCGTCGCGTGCCTTGGTGATGCCGAAGGTGTCAGCGTGGTGTTTGCGTGTGAAGAGATATTTCAGATAGGCGTTCTGGTTGGGGGTGGCTCCGGTGACTTTCACCGAGTCGAACCGCAGATAGGGGCTCCGTGATTTGAAGACGGCACGGCGCAGACGGCGTTCGGTCGAGTCAGAGCGTGTCGTTATGCGGCTCTTTATCGAGTCCATCATGGCCATGGCGTGACGGTAGCCGACCTCATAGATGCGACGGGCTTTGGGAAAGTCGAGCAGGCCGAACTCGTTGAGGTCGATGCGCAGCTTGATGCCCTCGTCGGCCGGGAGGCTGTAGTCGTTGTTCTGGACAATCATGTTGCTCAGCTGGTCGACGATAGACGTCTGGGGGCCTGTTTCGGCTGTCGACACGTCGACGCCTATCATTATCGAGGGCGCGAATGTCTGCCGCATGACGTCGACGGGGAAGTTGTCGTAGATGCCGCCGTCATAGAGCAGGCTGCCGTCGATTTCGGTAGGCTGGAAGACAGCGGGGAAGCTCATCGAGGCGCGTATGGCGTCGCCGAGCGAGCCCGAGGAAAGCACTTTCTTGTGTTTGGCGGCGACATCGGATGGCACCATCAGCCGGTCGAAGTTGCCTCCGCACTGGGCCGTGTAGGCCGAGAAAAGGTCCATGAACGCGAAATTCATCGGCAGCGGCGAGATGATGCTCTGCGGTACGGCCGATTCTGTCATCGTCGTGTCGCGGCGCAGGTTGAGGCTGATGCTCATCGATGTCGGTGTGGTCTTTTCGTCGGTGAGGAGGAAAGTGAGGCGCGGGTCTATGCGTCCTGTCGACCAGTAGCTGAACGGACGCGAGAGTATCAGCCCGAGCATCTCTTCGGGCGTGTATCCGGCGGCATAGAGGCCGCCGACAATAGAGCCCATCGAGGTGCCGGTGATATAATCTATGGGAATGTCATTCTCTTCGAGTGCCTTTATGACGCCGATGTGGGCAATGCCTTTGGCACCGCCGCCGCTGAGCACCAGGCCTATAGACTGATGGCCTTCCCGGGCCGGCTCAGAGGCCGCCCCGGGAGATGCGCTCATCAAAAACAGTAGAGCCGAGAAGATCGCAGTAATACATCTCATCGTCATAGATTGCATGATTTTAAGCTCTGTGAGAATAGTTGAAATCAAATTTGTAACACCGGCGGGGCCGGTTTTGTTCATGGTTTGTCGTTGCCGTCGCTGATAAACGAGTCTTTGAAGCCGAGGAAATAGAGAACGCCGTCGAGACCGATGGTCGAAATCGACTGGCGGGCGGTCTGCTTTACCTTGGGTTTGGCGTGGAAGGCGATGCCGAGGCCGGCCGTCGTCAGCATCGGCAGGTCGTTGGCTCCGTCGCCGACAGCGATGGTCTGCGCGATGTCGATGTTCTCTACCTGTGCTATGATTCTGAGGAGTTCGGCCTTGCGTTTGCCGTCGACGATGTCGCCGACATAGCGTCCGGTGAGTTTGCCGTCGGCAATCTCAAGCTCGTTGGCGTAGACATAGTCGAAGCCGAAGCACTGTTTGAGTCTGTTGCCGAAATAGGTGAAACCGCCTGACAGTATCGCCGTCTTGAATCCCGTACGTTTGAGCACGGCCATCATGCGGCTGACGCCCTCGGTGACGGGCAGATTGTCGGCTATGTCGGCCATGACGCTTTCGTCGAGTCCTTTAAGAAGAGCCACGCGGCGTCTGAAGCTCTCGCAGAAGTCGATTTCGCCGCGCATGGCGCTCTCGGTGATGGCTTTGACCTGATCGCCGACGCCGGCGCGCATCGCCAGTTCGTCGATTACCTCGGTCTCGATCAGAGTCGAGTCCATGTCGAAGCATATCAGCCGTCGGCAGCGGCGGAAGACATTGTCCTGCTGGAGCGAGATGTCGAAGTCGTCGGTGTTTGAGATCTGCATCAGGCGGCGCTGCATCTCGGCGGTGTCGCGCGGGTTGCCGCGGACCGAAAACTCGACGCACGACTTTGACTGCGGCGTCTCGCTCTCGTCGAGAGGCATTCGGCCTGTCAGACGCTGTATCGCGTCAATGTTGAGTCCCTGGCGCGCTATCTCGTCTGAGACGAGGGCTATATGGCGCGCGGTCAGCTTGCGGCCGAGTATAGTGATGATCCAGCGGTTCTTGCCCTGCATCGACACCCATTCTTCATAAGCCTCGACCGTGATGGGCGTGAATCTGATCTTGACACTCAGTTCATAGGCTTTGAAAAGCAGCTCTTTCATGATGTCGCCCGATACGTCGCTCGAAGTCTTGAAGAGTATACCCAGCGACAGCGAGTGATGGATGTCGGCCTGACCGATGTCGAGAATCTGGGCGTCGAAACGCGCCAGTATCTCTGTCAGCGCCGATGTGACGCCGGGGCGGTCATAGCCCGAGATATTGATGAGGATTAATTCGGTTTTCATTGTTCTTTGCTTGACAGACAATTGTATAGGTTTTCACAGCCCGATTCGAGCAGGTCGAGCACGAGCTCGAAGCCCTCGGCACCTTCATAATAAGGGTCGGGTATGGCATAGCACCGCATGGCTTTTGAGACAAAGGCGGCCATCTCGACGATTTTGTCTTCGGCCTCGGGCGTCGGCGCCAGACGGCGCAGGTTGTCGAAGTTCGAGCGGTCCATGGCGATGATTATGTCGAAACTGTCGAAGTCGCTCTCGGTGACCTGTCGGCAGCGGTGTGTCAGCTCGTAGCCCCGGCGCCGCGCGTGCACTCTCATGCGGTGGTCGGGCAGGTCGCCGATGTGGTAGTTGCCCGTTCCGGCCGAGTCGAGTGTGAAACGGTCGGATGCGTCACGGCTGTCGACGATGGCCTGCATGACCCCCTCGGCGGCCGGCGAGCGGCAGATGTTGCCGAGACAGACAAAGAGTATACTCACCTTGTCTTTGCCGGCCAAAGCGGCGATGAGTCGTCGTGCCCGCGGATCGGCGGGTGTGAATAGTGATGGTGTTGACATTGGCGTTTGTTTGATGATGCAAAGGTAGCCATAAAAAGCAAAACCGCCCAATCGAGGGGCGGTTTTGTTATATAGGGCTTATATTTCAGAGGTTTTGTTATTTCTTGATGAATTTTTTGCCGCCTGAGATATAGATGCCTGCGGGGAGCTGGTCGACAGTCGCCTTGTCGGCAACGCGTATGCCCTGGAGGTTGTAGACAGCCTCGTCGGCGCCGGCGTTCTCGATGGTGATGTCGCTGATGCCATCAGACTTGAGCGAGAGGTCGACAGCGGTGTTGGCTGTTACGTCGAAGCTGTAGCTGCCGTCTTCGGCGGGTGTCAGCTCGGTGTCATCGACTTTGACGACGAGGGCTTTCGAGTCTTCGGTCGCGGGTGTGATGGTGAAGTTTGTCTTGCCTACGGCCTTGACGGGTGAAACGGCTGCATCGACTGTAGCGAGGATGTCTTTCTTGATGACATATTCGGCGAGGTCGACGTCTTCAGCTTTCTCGAATGTCACGTCATAGACGGGAACTTCGCCGCCGGCGCTCTCGAAGAAGAAGAGCTTGATGACATCGTTGTTGACAGCGTTGATCTCAACGTATGACGAGATTGATTTTTCCCACTTGGCGTCATTGACATAGAGCACGGGGTTGCTGCCGAGGCTGTTGATGTTAAGGGTCTGGTCTTCGGGACGGAAGTTGACGATGTTATAGCCTTCGACGAGTGTGACTTTGGGGTCATATACAAGCGACCAGCCTTCACGGAAGTCGATATATGTCGACTTTGCGTATTCCAGTCCGCTGATGTAGAGGGCGAGTCTGTCTTCACGTACGATGGGCACTGCGACAATGGTCACGGGGCTGGCATCGCTGACGGTTACTGATGCATAAGAGCCGTAAATCATATTGTTGCCTTTATATTCGACGGTCTTAAGTTCATAGCCGTCTTTAGCGGTGATGCGGAATGTCGCTGCGCCTTCTTTGACGGGAATCTTGTTCTCGCCGTCGGTGATTGTCTGGGCTACTTCATTGAGGTAGCAGTTTATGCCCTCGGCGCCGGTGATGTCGAGAACGGCATCAAAAGCCTCGAGTTTGTGGGCTTTGATTGCAATGTCGTTGTTGCAGATTACCTGGCTGATTACAAGAGCGGGAGCGCCGTAGAGTGTCTTGGGAGTGCCGTTGACTGTCACTTCGTCAATCTTGTAGTCGGTGGTGTTGAAGTAGACGCGCAGGTCGGCGTCGGGGGCTACTTCAAAGCCCTCGGCCGAGAGATAGTTCTCGACAGCGGCCTGATTGACCTCAACTTTTGTGATGGCCTCGGCGGGACCGTCGACAGTGATTTTGGTCTTGTAGGTGAAGCCTTCGGGATATTTTGCCGTGACGTCGATGGTCTTGACATAGACGGGTGCGTCGCCGCTGTTGTCGACGAGGTTGACGACATATCTGTCACCGTCGGGTGTGATGTCTGTGCCGTCGGCTGTCACTTTGTAGATAGACTGGTTGTACGAGCGGGCTTTGATTGTCAGCTTTGTTTCGTCTTCGGGGTTATAGGCCACGACTACGGGCGACTCGGTGGGCTTGATTTCAGTGCTGCCGCGTGTGATGGTCACGAGTTCGGGGGCGTCGATGTTGACGGTGACGCTCTCAGAGCGGTATTCTTCCTCGCTTACGGCGGTCAGGGTGTAGGCAATCTGGTCGGGATCCCAGCTGCGGTGGTAGATGTTGTAATAGCCGTTGTAGTTCGTTGACTCGGCATAGCCTTCGTCGTCTTTGAGCGAGGCGATGGCTTCGGGTTTCATTTTGATATAGACTTCCTCGTTAGAGGTGAGTGTGATGATGTTCTCGCCGTCGGTGAGGTTGAGATCGGTTCTCTGATCGCTGTAGAAGCTTTCGGTTTTGAACGCTTCGGCGACATACTGGGCGCCTTTGACGTCGAGTTTGAGCTCCCAGGCCCAGGCCGTAGAGACGGTGGCAACGAGAGCAAGCAGTAGTAGATTTAACTTTTTCATAAAATTTATAAATCAGGGTTTATTTGACATATATCTTTTTGCCGCCGGTGATATAGATGCCTGTGGGCAGTGTGTTGATCTGATCGGCGTTCTCGGCGTCGAGTATTTTAAGGCCCTGGAGGTTGTAGACGTCAGCCGGGGCTGTCGAGGGGTCGGCGATGATCGATTCGACGCCGGCGAGGTCGACGTTGAAATTATATGCCTCCGAGGGTTCGCTCGAGATAAGATAGTCGATTGAGTAATGATAGGCGTCCCAGATTTCCTTGACGGCGGTGACCGTATAGGTGATGTCCTCGTTGTCAAGGTAATCCGACATGGGCAGTGTCACTGAGTTAGCTTCTATTTTTGCGTTAAGCAGCGGGGCCGACATGCTTGAGCCGGCTTTGAGCTTGCAGCTGACCTCGAGGTTGTCTATATAGAGCCATCCGCCCATGGCTGCAATCTCGACGACAGAGGTGCCTTTGCCGCCTTTGAGTGAGGCTTCGACGCTTTTCCATTCATCGAAGATGTCGCGGTAGCTCTTGCTGTCGACTGTTGTCAGCACATTGTCGGCGATGTTGCCGAGACGGATGACGGGTGAGTAATGTGCGCCGCTGAGTTCGTCGACATTGTAGAGGTCGGCCTTGACCGTTATTTCGCCGTCCGAACCCGCGAGATTCATATAATTGCTCTGCATATAGACTTCATGCCCGTAGGCCGATTTGGCTGTGCCGTCAAGGCCTATCGCGCCCTCGATTGTGAGACTGTATTCGGCGATCCAGTCAGGAAGTCCGTTGACGCCGTCAAATTCCATCTGGTCGTCGAGATAGACAGGGCTGAGATATGAGCCGCCGAGTCCGATCCTGTCGAAATTCTCGCGGCAGATGATAAACGTCTCGTCAGATTTGGCTGTGTGGTTGCGATTGACGCATACTTTATAATACTGTGCGCCTTCGACGGCATTCCACGACAGTTTGATGTTCTGATTGTCGTATGTGGCGCTCAGACCGGTAGGCTGAAGGAGTGCCTGTACTCTGATTTTGTTTGATTCGGGCGAAATCTTGCCGCCTTTTGTGGCTTTGACCACATAGTGGTATGCCTTGTCTCTGGTGTCTATTCCGGTGAATGTGTGTGACGTGCCGCTGACTTTGAGATCGCGGTGGATATATGTGCGGGTCTTGTAGCGGTCGGTGCCGACGGTGAAGAGGTCGATGAGATAGCCGTCAGCTCCCTCGACAGATTCCCAGTTGGCAGTGAAGCTGTCGTTTGTGAAGTTGGTGTGTGGCTTGGCGACAGGAGCGGTGACATACGGTTCGAGAAATTTGATTTCTACATCGTCGATATAGGCGGCCGCGTCATAACCGTAGAACTGGAAAAAGTAGTTTCTGTCTTTTCTCCGTTCGAAGTTGTAGTAGAACTTGTATTCGTTCCATTCGTCATAGCAGTTGCCGTAGTCGCGCTGGAAGTAGCGGAAGTCATTGGGGTCATTGGGGTTGACTTCATACATGTCGCAGCAGATCCAGTCTCTCACGGCTTCAGGGTCGCTGCCTTTGCCTTTGCGGGCGCGCAGTGTGATGATGACGTTGCCCTCGTGTTTCGAGAGATCGATGTCGGGCGAGGTCAGGGCGCCGCTGAGACCGCTTTCGGTCAGACCGATATAGGCGCAGCCGCCTGCCTGATAGAGCTGTTCGCCGCCCCACTGGCCGCTGTTGGGAGTGAAGCTTGTCGGAAGCCAGCCGGCTTCGGCCGATACCGGTGTCGTGGCCGGGGCCTCGATGCTGCCGTCTGTGAAGGCCGAGAAATCTTCTTTGAGCAGAAGCGACACTTTGAATGTGTCGGCTTCGTTGGCTACGACATAGCCCGGCGCTTTAAGCGTGAGTTCCTCCGCGGCCTTGGCGTGATGTTTGAATCGCAGATTGTTTGCTGAGACTACACTTGTCGCTGTCAGCAAAATGAAACATAGAATAGTGTAAAGTTTTTTCATTGGAAGTTATTTTAGTTTAATGTGTGGCAAAATTACTCAATTTTTATAAATCATGTATCTTTTTGAGCTGAAAAATGTGCCCTGCGGACGCAAATTTTAGCAGAATTGTGAAAAAACAAGCACCGTGACTTATGCCGCGCGTCGCGGCACTGTAATCACGGTGCTTATAAGGTGTGGTGTGATGCTGTCGCCGATGCTTCGGCGTCTTACGGCATCAGATGTTTTTTACTGGTTGTTGTTGCCGCCGCGGTTGCCTCCGTCACGGCGCGGACCGCGGTTGTCGCGGCGCGGACGGTCGCCGTTGTCACGGCGGGGACGGTCGCCGCGCGGAGCGCGCTGCGGCTCGGTCCAGCCTTCGGGCTTGGGCTGAAGGGCGCGCATCGACAGACGGTATTTGCCTGTCTTCTTGTCGATCTCGATGAGTTTGACATCGACCTCATCGCCTTCCTTGAGACCTGATGCCTCCATGTTTTCGAGGCGGTCCCAGGAGATTTCAGAGATGTGGAGCAGGCCGTCGCGGTTGGGCATGAACTGCACGAATGCGCCGAAGTCCATGATGCTGGCCACTTTGCCGTGGTAGACCTTGCCTTCTTCGGGAAGCTCGACAATGGCGTTGATCATGGCGAGAGCCTTGTCAATCGACTCTTTGTTCGAGGCTGCGACTTCGATATAGCCGCCTTCGTCGATTTCGTCGATAGAGACGGTCGCGCCGCTTGCTTCCTGAATGCCCTGGATGACTTTTCCGCCCGGGCCGATGACTGCGCCGATGAGCTCTTTGGGGATGAGCATGGTGACGATGCGCGGTACGTGGGGCTTGTAGTCCTCGCGGGGTGCGGGTATTGTCTGGTTGATGATGTCGAGTATGTGGAGACGTCCGTCACGAGCCTGCATGAGGGCTTTCTCGAGAATCTCGTAGCTCAGGCCGTCGCACTTGATGTCCATCTGGGTCGCTGTGATGCCGTCGACTGTGCCGGTTACCTTGAAGTCCATATCGCCGAGGTGGTCTTCGTCGCCGAGGATATCGCTCAGAATGGCATATTTGGGACTCTCGGTGTCGGTGATGAGGCCCATGGCGATGCCGCTGACGGGTTTCTTCATCTTGACGCCGGCGTCGAGCAGGGCGAGGGTGCCGGCGCAGACTGTCGCCATCGACGACGAGCCGTTTGACTCGAGAATGTCGCTGACGACGCGGCAGACATAGGGGAAGTCGTCGGGGAACATGCGTTTGAGGGCGCGGTGGGCCAGGTTGCCGTGACCGATTTCGCGGCGGCCTACGCCGCGGACGGCTTTGGCCTCGCCTGTCGAGAAGGGCGGGAAGTTATAGTGGAGCAGGAAGCGCTCGCGGCCCTGGTTGAGAACGTCGTCGAGAATCTTCTCGTCGAGCTTTGTGCCGAGGGTGACTGTCGAGAGCGACTGGGTCTCGCCGCGGGTGAAGATGGCTGAGCCGTGGGGGCCGGGAAGATAGTCGACCTCACACCAGATGGGGCGGATTTCGGTGGTCTTGCGGCCGTCGAGACGGATGCCCTCGTCGAGGATGCAGCGGCGAACGGCCTCTTTCTCGACGTCGTGGTAGTAGCGCTTTACCAGCGGAGTTTTTTCTTCGCGCTCGTCTTCGGGGAGCGATTCGATATATTCGTCGCAGATGGCGTCGAAGCTGTCCTGACGCCAGTGCTTGTCGGCGCAGCCTGCTTTGGCTACCGCATAGGCTTTGTCATAGCATTTTGCCTTGACGTCGGCGCGCAGCTCTTCGTCGTTGACTTCGTGGCAGTATTCGCGTTTTACGGTAGAACCGACCTCTTCTGCCAACTCCATCTGGGCTTTACATTGTATCTTGATCGCTTCGTGAGCGGCTTTCATGGCTTCCAGCAAATCTTTTTCGGACACTTCGTCCATTTCACCCTCTACCATCATGATGTTCTCATAAGTGGCGCCTACCATAAGGTCCATATCGGCTTTCTCCAGTTGCTCGAAAGTAGGGTTGATAACGAATTCACCGTTGATACGCGCTACACGTACTTCGGAAATCGGTCCGTTGAAAGGAATATCTGAAACTTGCTCCAGTCTTTTCATTCCTTTATCTCCCATACTTACATTTATTTTCTACCGATGAGCCATAGGTTTCTTACGACGAAAAGCCCGTTTCCTCCGATGATAAATCCGCTTTCCACCTCAATATTTTCATTGCTTACGACATCACGGGCTTTTAACTCCGGCAAAGATAGGGAGTTTAGCGGTTACAGACTAAAAAAATAAAAGATTTATGGAGCAGAAAGCGGCAAAAGCAGTACTTTTGTCCAAACATTCCGCAAAAATGAGAGTACTATTAATCAATACATCCGAACGCATCGGCGGAGCAGCCGTGGCGGCCAGCAGACTAATGGAGTCGCTCAAGAATAACGGCATCAAGGCCAAGCTTTTGGTACGTGACAAGCAAACCGACCAAATCACCGTAGTTTCATTGAGCCGCAACTGGCGCATGGTATGGAAATTTGTCTGGGAACGTATCGTTATATGGAAAGCCAACCATTTCAAACGGGATAATATCTTTGCCGTCGATATTGCCAATACGGGTACGGACATCACCTCGCTCCCGGAATTTCAGCAAGCGGATGTAATTCATCTTCATTGGATAAATCAGGGGATGTTATCTCTGAGAAACATCGAGAATATCCTCGCATCGGGCAAACCCGTAGTGTGGACCATGCACGACATGTGGCCGTGCACCGGTATCTGCCATCATGCCCGCGAGTGTACCCGCTATCAGCAGGAGTGCCGTAACTGTCCTTTCATTCATGGCAATGGCGGCAAAAAAGACCTCTCCTACCGGACTTTCTACAAAAAACAGAATTTGTACAAAGGACGGCACATCAACTTCGTAACGTGCAGCCACTGGCTGGAAGGCTTGGCAAAGAAAAGCGCCTTGCTCGCCGGACACACGATTACCTGTATTCCCAATCCCATCAATACCAACTTGTTCAAGCCGCACAACAAGCAAGAAGCGCGCAGCAGATGTAAACTGCCTCAGGATGCCAAGCTCGCTCTGTTCGGCTCTGTAAAGATAACGGATAAGCGGAAAGGAATCGACTATCTGGTAGAATCGTGCAAACTGCTG
>USIN01000013.1 GCA_900554715.1 uncultured Bacteroidales bacterium | reverse complement strand
TCGTTTTTCTAACCGATTTTTCCGCTTGAACCATAACAGCGACAAGACAAGACAGGAGCCCCATGCAGCGGGGCATCAGGCATGGCTTCCGGTCATGCTCTGCTTTCTTGCCGCCATATGCATAGCCGCATGCCAGGGAAAGAAACCACAGGCGCCGGAAGAGGAGAAAAAATGCCCCTTGCCCGACACCATCCGCGTGGCTACCCTCTACAGCCCGACATCATATTTCATCTACCGCGGACAGCCGATGGGCTACGACTATACCCTCGTCAGCGAGCTCGCCAAAGACTGCGGCCTCGTCCTCGACCTCAAGGTCGCCAACAGTCTGTCGGCGGCCGTCGCCATGCTCGACTCGGGCAAAGTCGACCTTATAGCCTACGATGTGCCTATAACAAACTACTACAAACAGTTTGTGCTCCCCTGCGGTCCCGAGACATACTCGACGCAGATGCTCGTGCAGAACAAGGTCAAAGGCCGCGCGCCGGTAAGTGACGTCACCGAGCTTGTCGGCAAAGAGGTCTATGTCATCGACGACTCCAAATATCAGCGCCGTCTCGAGAACCTCAACGAAGAACTCGCCGGAGGCATCGACATAAAGACCGTCAGCGGCGACTCGGCCACAGCCGAAGACCTCATCGCCGAAGTCTACTCTGGCAACATACCGATGACCGTCGTCGACAGCGACATCGCACGCCTCAACGGGACATACTACCACGGACTCGACATCTCGACTCCTGTAAGCATGCCGCAACGGGCCTCTTGGGCCGTGGCGCACGGCAAAGACGGCCTGGCCGAATCGATAAACGAATGGTTTGCGCAGGAGACACCGCGCACGACAAGCGACGAACTGTTAAAACGCTACTTCGAGATGAGCAAGACCGAGCCTTACAAGGCTTTCGACTTCTCGAAAGGCTATATCTCGAAATATGACAATATATTCAAGAAATATGCCGATGCCGCCGGCTGGGACTGGCGCATGCTCGCGGCCCAGTCGTATGTCGAAAGCCGTTTCAACCCCGGGGCCATGTCGTGGGTCGGCGCCCGCGGAATCATGCAGATCATGCCCTCGACGGCACGTGGTTACGGCTATAAAGTCGGGCAGCTGTCAAACCCTGAGACGAGTGTGCGCATCGCCGCCAGACTCAACAAAGACATCGACAGGTATCTCATCGATCTCGTGCCCAACGACAACGAACGAATAAAATTCGCCATCGCGGCCTACAACTGCGGCATAGCCCACATCTACGACGCCATCGCGCTGGCTAAAAAATATGGTCTCGACCCGCAAAAATGGGACGGCAACGTCGAGAGAGCCCTGCTCATGAAATCAAATCCGCGCTACTACAACGACCCCGTCGTGAAATACGGCTATGTCAGAGGCTCAGAGACATCGGCCTATGTCAAACAGATCATGCGGTTCTATCAGAACGCTGTCCGCGAGATACCGGCCTGAGACAATGCACAATGCACAATGCACAATTATAACCATTAGACCAATTATACTAATTAGACCAATAACCCAATTCAAAATTATTATATTTATGAGAAAAAACTTTTTAACCGTCGCTCTTATCTGCACACTCTGCGGCGCACTGACACTTCCCTCGTGTATCGGCAGCTTCGGCCTCACCAACAAGCTTCTGACCTGGAACCGCCACATCGACAATAAATTTGTCAACGAACTCGTCTTCTTTGCTTTCTGGATTCTTCCCGTCTATGAAGTATCGGGTCTCGCCGACCTCCTTGTGCTCAACAGCATCGAATTCTGGAGCGGCTCAAACCCCGTCGCCAAAGGCAAAAAGGTCATCAACGGCAATGACGGCCGTTATCTCGTCGAGTGCGACGGCAAAGGCTATACCATCACAAGCGAAAACGACGGCTCGGTCGCACGCCTTGACTTCAACGAGAACGAACGCTCGTGGAGCTACACCGTCAACGGCGAGAGCCACACCCTCTTCACCTTCGTCGACGATACCCATGTCAGAATGCCCGGCGCCGACGGCTCGTTCATGACAGTCGAACTCTCTGACAACGGCGTCCTCGCATATCAGCAGAGCGTCATGGGCTCCACCCTGGCAATGAGATAATCCCCCCGACGGATAAGACATCAAGGTCACTAAGGTCATTAAGGTCGTCCCGACACGACTTTAATGACCTTAATGACTTTATTGACATTACCCTTTCTCTTTGGGGTTCTCGCAAATTTTGGCTAATTTTGCAGCATGAATTTTGCTAAAATACGTCAGTCGGTCAAACCATGGATGCTGCCGATCGCGATGCTCGGCGGCGTGCTGTTCCATGACTTCATCGACAGGATACAGTTCCTCGCTCCCTACCTTATCTTTGTGATGCTGCTCATCACATACTGTCGTGTCAAACCTAAAGAATTTAAAGTCACGGCGCTGTCATGGGGACTGCTGAGTGTGCAGATTGGCGCTGCCATCGTCTCGTATATCGCTCTGGCGCCCTTCAGCACCGACCTTGCCCAAGGCACGCTGATATGTTTTCTCTGCCCCACGGCGACCGCCGCGCCCGTCATCACGGGCATGCTTGGCGGCAGTGTGCCGCGACTGGCGACATTCTCGATTATTTCAAACGTCGCGGTCGCCATCCTCGCACCGATGCTCTTCAGCATCATCGGCTCAAACGGCTCTGAAATGACATTTATCGACGGATTCCTGACCATCGCCGCCAAAGTCGGGCCGCTGATTATCGCTCCGCTCGCGCTGGCATTCCTGCTGCTTGCCGCAGCGCCTAAAGTACACCACACGATTGCCACCCACCAGTCGTTGTCGTTCTACATCTGGGCCGTCTCGCTCTTTATCGTCGTCGGACGCGCAGTCAGCTTCGTCCTCGCCGAACCCGCCGACAAAATCCCCGAGATGATAGGTCTCGCGCTGCTGTCGCTCGCCGCCTGTCTGCTCCAATTCGCCGTCGGCAGAAAGATCGGAGGTGGCTGCGGCGACAAAATCGCCGGCGCCCAGGGGCTTGGACAGAAAAACACCGTCCTCGCCATATGGATGTCCCTGACATACCTCAACCCGATATCGTCAGTCGCTCCGGCGGCATACGTCGCCTGGCAGAACACCATCAACTCCCTGCAGTTATACTTCAAGACACGACAAATGAAATCAGCCGGACAAAACCGATAAACTTTATCGGTCACCACGCGTTAAAAATATAAAATGAATCATCATGAACAGCATGTTTGAAATACTCATGGGCCTGCCGCTATTCAGAGGCGTCACCCATGAACGCATGGCCGAAACAGTCGGAATGGCCAAATTCCATTTCCTGAAATACCTCCATGGCGAAGAAATCGTCGCCGCCGGCTCTCCCTGCACCCACATAAAATTCATCATATCGGGAAGCGCCCGCTCGGCCATAGTAAACTCCGACGGCCGTTTCAGCGTCAGCCAGACACTGACCGCACCCGACGTCATCGCACCCGACTTTCTCTTCGGCAAGGCAACCGACTATCCCTGCACGGTCATCGCCGACCAGCCCACCGGAATCCTGCAGATAGCCAAGAATGACTATATCAAGATTTTGAACAGCGACCCGATATTCATGTTCAACTTCCTCAACCTCCTGTCGATGAACGCACAGAAGGCCGTCGACGGTGTGCTTGCCCTGACAACCGGAAGCACCGAGGAACGAATAGCGTTCTGGATAATCGCACTGACCCAGCCGGGCGGACGCGACATCACCCTCAGCTGCCGCCAACGCGACCTCTACTCATTTTTCGGCGTACAGCGCTCATCGTTTATCGCCACTCTCGACGATATGAAAAACCGTGGAGTAATCGACTACAACCAGAATGAAATACGCATAACCGACCGACGTCTCCTGCTCGACATCCTGCATACCGGCAACGACGTCATCGAATAGTCTCGACTTGCCACGGGATATGCAACGAATAATACTTATAATATCATTATCCCTGATATCTTGCCTGTCAGGAGCCGCAACGATGCCCAAAAACGTCGATGAAGCCATCGGCATGCTTGACAGCATGCTCGAATCACGCAACCAGACTGCAAACGAAAAGAAAGCATCGATTGACAGCATCCGTCTGACTTTCACAGACAAAAAGCATATACCTGCCGAAGCTCTCGAACGGCTCGGAGACCTCTACCGCCGCATAAACCTCGACTCGGCCATAAGCTGCTACAGGAACGCGCTCGCCATCACACCCGGTCTCAAAGCCAACCGCATCAAAATGAAAATCAGCGCGTTACTTCCTGTAAAAGGCATGACACGCGAAGCCATGGAAATGCGCGAAAGCATCAGTCGCGACAGCATAGCCGCTGATGACGTCATCCTCTACTACGACAGCGGATTCGACTTATATCAATATATCGTAGCCTTTTACCCCGAAGGAGCAGAGCGCGACAACTATCTCGCCAGATCATACAGCTGCAATGACTCACTGCTCAGATATCTGCCCCGCGAATCGCCTCATTATAAATACCACTCGGCTGTCAGACATTTTGCAGACAAAGATTATACGGCAGCCATCGCCTCGCTCAACGACGCGATGGGACGGCTCGACTTCGGCGACAACCTGTTTGCCAGGGCCACCAACCTCATGTCGCAATGCTATGATGCCACCGGCCGCAAACCCGAGACAATCTTCTATCTGACACTCTCGGCAGCGAGCGACCTCGCTGCCGGCACCAAAGAGGCCACATCGCTGCAAAATCTCAGCAACGAGCTTTATAACCGGGGCGACGTCGACCGCGCCTACCGCTATCTCATGGCCGCCCTCGACAACTCAATCGAGTCAGGCTCAGGCATCCGCACGATTGAAAGCGCCCGGGCGCTCCCCATCATCGCCAAATCTTTCGATCTCAAGGATTCTCAAAGCCACCGGCAGCTGATTGTCCTTATAGGCATACTTTCGGCAGCCATTTTAACCTGCGTCGCATTGCTCGCCTTCAACTACCTCTCACGCAAAAAGATGCAGCGGCTCCAGACCGACCTGGCCAACTCAAACGCCACCAAGGACAAATATATCACACAGGTTCTCGCACTCTGTTCGTCGTATGTCGACCAACTCGAAGACTTCAACCGCCTCGCGGTAAGAAAAATCAAGGCAGGTCAGGTGCAGGACTTCTATGAGATGGCAGAATCCGGCAAGATTCTACAGAGCAAAACCGAAAAATTTCTCGCCAAATTCGACGAGGCTTTCCTCAGCATCTATCCGGGTTTTGTCGACAAGCTAAACAGTCTCTTCCTGCCAGACCGACGCATAACGCCGCCAAATCCCAAAAGCCTCACGCCCGAGATACGCATTCTCGCATTCATGCGTCTCGGCATCGACGACTGCGCCCGCATCGCCAAATTTCTCGGTCTTTCGGTCAACACGGTCTATACCTACCGCAACAAACTCAAAAGCCGCGCCGCCGACCGCGACAATTTCGAGGCTGACATCATGAAAATAGGCAATATAAGTCTAAAATAGAACTTATATTTTTTACAAAAGGCTACAGCTAAAACATACTGTATTAAAGCGATTTAAATTAAAATATATTTTATATTTATTTATATTTGAATCTAAATATGCCGACAGCTCGCGCGAGAGCATATTAATTTTGCCTCTGTAAATAATTATTCAGGTCCAAGACAAACCAAAGGTTTTAATCAGGATTCAAATATAAGTAAAAAAGTATTATCAAATGGTTTTAGGTATTTAGTGTTAGATACACAACAAAAGAGGCTCTGTCGTGACGATAGAGCCTCTTTTGTTTATTGTCTGTTTACTCAAAACATCTTTCGCTCGAAAGCATCGATATAACTCCCGGGGGTTGAATTATAAATTCTGACTCCGGCACGACTGGCATAACGCGCGATGCGGTGATAGCTCTCGAAGGCCACGCGGAAGCTCTCGAGAATCTGATGCAGGCGGTAGGACTTGTATTCGTTGACGACACGCTTCTTCTCTTCTTCGTCCTCCTTATAAAAGTGCGGCTGTACCGACACCACCTCGTTGTCTTCTGTGACCCAGATTGACTGGAGCCACGAGTGGTCGGCTCCGGCAATATAAATCTCCTTGAATCCAGCCCCGATGGCAGTCATAATGGCAGGTATCAGCACATTGCGCGGACGCGGCATCGCAAGTCGGCTGCGGTAGGCGAGGGTCTCGAGCCACTGCCATCCCTCGACACCGACAGCATTGAAAGTCTCAATCCTGACATTCGGCGGCAACGCAGCCATTGCCAAGGCTTTACGTCGCTGACGGGCGTCGACATAGAGCGTCATAGGCCAGTCGACAGCCGCGAGTCGGCTCCACAGCGTCGCGACGTTCTTGTCATCGCCGTGGGCGAAGAAATGCGGGTCG
The DNA here is from genome assembly GCA_900554715.1 of uncultured Bacteroidales bacterium. Lineage (GTDB taxonomy): Bacteria > Bacteroidota > Bacteroidia > Bacteroidales > Muribaculaceae > CAG-873. Next base: position 10,541 of record USIN01000013.1, on the reverse strand, counting down.
GCCAAGATATACCGTCCGGGGCGAATCTGCGTGAATTCGTCGGCGAGCGCGGCGAAGTTGACCGCCATTGTCGGCATATCTTTCAGGTCGTCAAGGCGTTCGGCGATAGTCTTGCGCAGCGACGGGCCGTTGGCGAGAATAACCAGCGGACGCGATGCGGCTTCCGGCGCCCGGCTGACCGTCGGTCGCCGCGACAGCAGCGCTATCTTGACGAGGCTCTTCAGCGACGCTCCGGCCGTCGAGACCGCCTCAGAGACTTTCATCGTCATATACGTGGATTTTGAGATATTCGGACACCGGCGTAGCCGCGAATCCGCGGGAGCGCAGCTTCTCGCTCGAAAAAGTCCTGTTTGCGGTCATCTGACTGTAAAAATCCTTACCGTAGAAAAGCCTGAAAATTTTAGGTGGCACAGCAAACAGCCGTTTCTGACTGATACGCTCAGACAGCGCGTCGGCAAACCCGACCATTGTCGTGTCGCAGCCGTCGGTTACGTTAAACGCCTCGCCTGTACCAAGGGTCAGCCCGATAGCCTGCCCGAGGTCAGAGGCATGGATAAAACTCTGACGGGCCTCATTGCCTTTTATATCGACAAAAACGCCGCGATAGATACTCTCGGCCATGCGCCTCGGCAGGCCGTTCATGCCCGTGCCGACGATGTGGCCGCAGCGCAACAGGGTCGGCGCGAGGTCGCGGGCACGACACTCTTCAATAAACGCCGCCTCGGCACGACATGCGTCAGAATCTCCGGCGAGCGGAGCCAATTCGTTGAAGCCGTCGCCCTCGGCGACAGCATATACATCTGTCGTCGAAATCATTACGGCGTAGTCAGTTGTCTCGCCGGCAATCTCGGTCAAGACATAATCTGCGAGTGCACGCCTTATGAACGGCATGACAAACTCACGCCCGGGCGCACATACATAAATTTCTTTTTCGTCGCGATCATTCATAGATTGTGAGCAAATTTAGGCAAAAAAAACGGCTTTAAAGCCAACTCTTACATTGTTTTTATATAAATTTGCATTTCATTTCAACCGCAACGCAGAAGAAACGTCAAAATGAGTGAGAGCAAACCGATAAAAATCGACCTCGACGCCGTCATCGCCGAACGCCTCGGCGAGAAGGGACGCCGCATACCACGTCCGGTCGTCTCGTGGCTCAAGAAACTCATCTGTCAGGACCGTCTCAACTATCTGCTTGAGCATAACTTCCCGCGCACAGGCGCTGATTTCTGCGACGGCGTCTTTGACGACCTCAACATCAGGATTGACGTCAGCGGCCTCGAAAATCTGCCGCCGGCCGGCACCGACCGGCTCATAATCGTCTGCAACCACCCGTTGGGCGGTCTCGACGGCATGGCGCTCATCTCACTGTTCACGCGCATCTACGGCAAAGGGGTCAGATTTCTCGTCAACGACCTGCTTATGGCCGTCAAACCTCTCGAAAACTGCTTTATACCTATTAACAAACATGGCGCACAGAGCCGTCAATCAATCGTCGAGATTGACACGCTGCTCGCCGGCGACCAGCCGGTAATAATTTTTCCCGCAGGCCTTTGTTCACGCCGCCAGAACGGCGTCATCCGCGACCTCACGTGGCACAAGATGTTCGTCGCCAAGGCCATAGAATTCAAGCGCGACATACTGCCAGTCTATTTCAACGGCCGCAATTCAAACACCTTCTACCGCTTCGCCGGGCTGCGGAAAAAACTCGGCATCAGATTCAATCTCGAGATGATACTGCTCCCCCGCGAGGTCTTCAAGTCAGAGGGCAAGACATTCGAGATAATCTGCGGATCTCCCATAAGCCACCTCGCTCTCGCCGACGGAGGCGACCCGCAAGGCAAAGCCATGGAAATCAAAGACATCGTTTACAACCTCAAAGACAGTAGCGCCAATGAACGAAAAGATAATTGACCCGGTTGACACTGACATCATCGAAGCCGAGCTCAAACCCGAATATTTTCTCCGCAAGACCAACAAAGGCAACAACGACATCTATGTCATCACAGCCGAGAACTGCCCCGGGGTGATGCGCGAGATCGGACGCCTGCGCGAAATCTCCTTCCGTCTCGCCGGAGGCGGCACCGGCCTCGAATGTGACATCGACCGCTTCGACACGATGACGCCGCCCTGCAAACAGCTCATTGTCTGGGACCCTGACAGCAAACTCATCCTCGGCGGCTACCGTTTTATCTGCGGGCGCGACATCGTCATCGAGAACGGCTCACCGCGCATCGCCACGAGCCACATGTTCAGATTCTCGCCCGAGTTTATCAGCGACTATCTGCCATACACCATCGAGCTGGGACGCTCGTTCGTGCGGCCCGAATACCAGTCGTCGCGCGCCGGCGCAAAAGCCATCTACACACTCGACAACCTCTGGGACGGTCTCGGCTCGCTCACCGTCATACACCCCGACATGAAATATCTCTTCGGCAAAGTGACGATGTATCCCAGCTATACGGCCGAATGCCGCGACATGATACTCTACTTCCTCAACAAACACTTCCCCGACCCAGACCGTCTCGTCACCCCGATCACCCCCCTCGAAACCGGCGCCGACAGCGAGTCTCTCGCACGGCTCTTCACCGGCGATGACTTCAAATCAGACTATAAGATACTCAACACCGAGATACGCCGCCACGGCGACAACATCCCGCCGCTGGTCAACGCCTACATGAGCCTGTCGCCGACGATGCGCATGTTCGGCACAGCCGTCAACGACGAATTCGGCAACGTCGAGGAGAGCGGCATCTTCCTCGCCATCTCTGAAATCCTCGAAGAAAAAAAACAGCGCCACATCGACACCTTCCACCCCGACGACAAAGGCGCAAAGGATGCCTGAGAATCAAGCAGAATTGTCTTATTTGTTTACGAATACAGGCTCAAGGATCGAGAGGTTGAGGGCATTCTCAATCTTTGATATCGTCTCGATCGAGAGGTTTTCGGTGCCTTTCAATACTCGAGAGATATATTGTTGAGAGCAACCCATGCGCTCAGCTACCGACTTCTGCGTCAGCCCGAGTTCCTCCATCTTGTCGAGCATCATCATGGCTATATGCTGCGAATAGCGAAGCCATTCCTTGTTGGCGATGCGCCACTCGGCATTCTCCCGCCATTTGGATGGGGTTGCGCTCTGATGCCGTTTGAGATTGTTTATAATATTTTCCTTCGTTTTCATAGTCGTATTCTTTAGCCGATTTCGGTGAGATAATCCTGAAAAGAGTCCATATCAACAATATTATTGTCAAGCAGATAACGACGAACTTGCTCCATCCTCGCGAGTTCAGCGAGTGTATGCTCACGTTCCTGCATGGTTCTTGTCAACTTGATGGCACCTCCCGTAATAATATAAATTCCCGGGTCGAGTTTTATTGCATAGATACGCAGCCACGAGGCATGGTCGGGCGTGTTCTTCAATCTTGCTTTTTCTTTGCCGAGGAGCATTTCAGTCATGCGCTGATTCTCCAATGGTCTGAAAATCCGGTCTAAATTTGCATCGGGAGATATGTCCAATATAAGACATTGAAGCCTTTCGCTATCCTCGATGGTGTCATATATCGCCCGATTGACGTCAGTTATCTTGAAGTATGCCGCCAAATCTCCAATATTCCGTTTGAAGAATGAACGAAGCCATGTGACATCATTCCATTGCCCGAAAACGGTGTCAAGCACATTGTCAAGGCAGTTATCATATCTTACCGCCCAGAGATTGCCGTTTTCAGTTATCTGATCGAATTCCATGTCTTGACTCTTTTCTGCAAAAGTAATCATCTTTTTTCAATTATACAACTTAACGGTTGTATTTATTCAAAAATATGATTAAGCTCATGAACCCTCATGAACCCACACCTATATACACAGCGACAGCGGCGCCATCGGTGCCGCTGTCGTCGGTTTATGGGATTTCTGTGTCAGAGCTTAAAGCTGTGAGTCGGGGTCGAGATTGGCTTTCTCGATGTCTTTGAAGTAGCGGTAGGTCGAGACCTTGAGCTCGGCGCAGGCGTCTTCGTCAGCGACGATGAGCGCTTTGGCATGGAGCTGCAGGGCTGAGATTGTCCACATCTGCGAGATGCCGCCTTCGACACCGTGATGTAGGGCGCGGGCCTTGTTATAGCCGTTGACAATGAGCAGCACGCTCTTGGCGCTCATGATAGTGCCGACACCGACCGTGAGGGCTGTCTTGGGAACGAGGTCGACGTTGTTCTCGAAGAAGCGTGAGTTGGCGATGATAGTGTCCTGGGTGAGAGTCTTCATGCGGGTCTTCGATGTCAGAGACGAACCGGGTTCGTTGAAGGCGATATGACCGTCGGGGCCAACACCGCCGAGGAAGAGGTCGATGCCGCCGTAAGAGGCGATCTTCTCTTCATAGCGACGGCACTCTTCAGCGGGGTCGGCGGCGTTGCCGTTGAGGATGTTGACGTTCTCGGGCAGGATGTCGATCTGGTTGAAGAAGTTGGTCCACATGAACGTGTAGTAGCTCTGCTCGTGGTCGCGGGGTATGCCGCAGTATTCGTCCATGTTGAATGTCACGACATTCTTGAACGATACCTTGCCCTCCTTGTTGAGCTTTATAAGGTGGCGGTACATGCCCAGGGGCGAGCTGCCGGTCGGACAGCCGAGAACGAAGGGCTTATCGGGAGTAGGACACGCTTCGTTGATGCGGGCTGCAACGTAGTTTGCCGCCCAGCGTGAAACCTCGTCATAATTCTTTTCGATAATCAGTCTCATGATGATTAAATTTTATAGTGGGTTAATATAGTTGTTCTGACTGCAAAAGTAACAAAATTTACCCGTATAGCAGCCATAGAGGCAATTTATTTTGGTCTTTTCAATATTTAGGCATATCTTTGCCCCGAATTCTAACAAGAGGGGTGCCTCATCGACCGAGGCTGAGATCATACCCTGTGAACTTGACACGGTTAGTACCGTCGAAAGGACTTGTTCATAGTATAGCGCGAATTCTGTTTCACGGCTCAGCCATCGTTCAGGCTGCGGTCACCCCTCGCAAAAGGTCGATTATGGAAGTCTATATCAATCACAAAGCCGTCGATGCCACCGGCGTCGGCAATCTCGCGGACCTTCTCGAGCGCGAAGGGCTCGCGCAGCCCGGTACCGCCGTGGCGACCGACAACACGGTCGTGCGTCGCGACTCATGGGCATCGACACCGCTCGAAGAAGGAATGAAACTCACTGTCATCAGAGCTGTATGCGGCGGATGAGACTCATTGTCATCACACCCGAAACTCCTGTCACGGCCGAGGCCGAAGCCATCATGACGATGCTCGACCGCGGCGTCGAGCGCGTACACCTGCGCCATCCCCGGCTGTCGGCCGACGACGTCGCCGCCATCATCGGGAAGATAGACGCTCAGTATCGTGACCGACTGTCGCTCAACGACTTTCACGAGCTGGCCTCGCGCTACGGCTGCGGCATACACCTCAACGGCCGCAATCCCCGCGCGCCTGAAGGATTCGACGGCACCGTCAGCCGCTCATGCCACTCTGTGACCGAAGCCTCGGCAGCGGCACCCATGACAGACTATCGTTTCATAAGCCCGGTCTTCAACAGCATCTCGAAGCAGGGCTACACCGCCGCCTTCACACCCGGCGAACTGCGCCGCGCTTTTGACGACGGCCTGCTCGACGGCGACACGTTCGCCCTCGGAGGCGTCAGCGCCGACAATATAGGATGCCTGCGCGACACCGGCTTCTCGGGCGCCGCCGTCCTCGGCGCCGCCTGGGGCGACGGCAACAGTCTTGAAGACATCTCACAACGAATCAACCGTTTACTACAATGCTGCAATTCATAACTCACAAAAACGAACGCCACGGCTACCTCGACGGCGCCGAAGCCGCCCTGCGCGGCGGATGCCGCTGGATTCAGCTGCGCATGAAAGACGAACCCGACGAAAGTGTCATCGCCGCCGGTCGTCAGCTCGCGCCGCTGTGCCGCGCCGCGGGAGCCACATTTATCATTGACGACCACGTCGCCCTTGTCGACGCCGTCGGCGCCGACGGCGTCCATCTCGGCAAAAACGACATGCCCGTGGCCGAGGCGCGCCGCATACTCGGATCCGACAGAATCATCGGCGCCACAGCCAACACCTTCGACGACATCGCGGCAGCCGTGGCCGCCGGTGCCGACTACATCGGCCTCGGCCCATTCCGCTTCACCGAGACGAAGAAGCGCCTCAGCCCCATCCTCGGCCTCGGGGGCTACCGCGACATCATGGCGCGCTGCCGCCGGGCCGGCTACAGCATACCTGTCGTTGCCATCGGCGGCATCACTCCCGAAGACATTGAAGCCATAATGGCGACCGGTGTAACAGGCATAGCGCTGTCAGGCACGATCTTGCGCGCCGACGACCCCGCCGCCGCGACATCACAGATAATAAACCTCATAAAACACGATATATGAATGATCTGATTATCGGCGGACGCACCTTCACGTCACGCCTGTTTGTCGGAACCGGCAAGTTCCGCTCAAACACCGAAATGGCCGAAGCCATCAGGGCCTCGCAGACACAGATGGTCACCGTCGCCATGAAACGCATCGACATGGAGAATCCCGAAGACGACATGCTGCGCCACGTCACCGCCGACCATATCCAGCTGCTGCCCAACACCTCGGGTGTACGGAATGCAGAAGAAGCCGTGCTCGCCGCACAGCTTGCCCGCGAAGCCTTCGGCACGAACTTCATCAAGCTCGAGATTCATCCCGACCCGAAATACCTGCTTCCCGACCCCGTCGAGACGCTCAAGGCAACCGAAGAACTCGCCCGTCTGGGCTTTGTCGTCCTCCCCTACATCCAGGCCGACCCCGTGCTCTGCAAGCGTCTTGAAGAGGCCGGTGCGGCGACCGTCATGCCCCTTGCCGCGCCTATCGGCACCAACAAAGGCCTCGTCACCCGCGAGCTGATGTCGATCATCATCGAGCAGAGCAACGTACCCGTCGTCGTCGACGCCGGTCTCGGCGCACCCTCACACGCTGCCGAGGCCATGGAAATGGGCGCCGACGCCGTTCTTGTCAACACCGCCATAGCCGTCTCGGGCGACCCCGTCGCTATGGCCGACGCCTTCCGTCTCGCCGTCATCGCCGGGCGGCAGGCATACGAAGCCGGCCTCGGCGCCGTCGTGCGCCACGCCGAAGCATCAAGTCCGTTAACCTCATTCCTCGACTGATGTTTTCCGACGAGCTACAGAAATACGACTGGGACGACACCACCGCCGCCATCATGTCGAAGACAGCGGCTGACGTCGACCGCGCCCTCGCCAAAGAGCGCCACACCGTCGACGACTTCATGGCGCTGATATCTCCCGCCGCCGCGCCGCGCCTCGAAGAGATGGCCCGGCTGAGCCGCGCCCTGACGCAGAAGCGTTTCGGCAAGACGATATCGATGTATATACCCATGTATATCACCAACTCGTGCACCAACTCGTGTGTCTACTGCGGCTTCAACCGCCACAACAAGATGGAACGAGTAATCCTCACCCCCGGACAGATCAAGGACGAATGTGAGGCCATACGCCGCCTCGGCCCCTTCGAAAACCTGCTTATCGTCACGGGCGAGAACCCGCGTCTGGCCGGCACCGATTATCTCGAGGAGGCCCTGAAGGTCTGCCGTCCCTATTTCAACAACCTCACCATCGAGGTCATGCCCCTCTCGGCCGAAGACTACAGCCGCCTGACGCATGCCGGACTCAACGGCGTCGTCTGCTTTCAGGAAACATATAACCGCGCCCGCTACAAAGTCTACCACCCGGCCGGCATGAAGTCTAACTTCGAATGGCGCCTCAACGGCTACGACCGCATGGGGAGCGCCGGCGTCCACAAGATAGGCATGGGTGTGCTCATCGGTCTCGAAGACTGGCGCACCGACGTCACCATGATGGCGCGGCATCTGCTCTACCTGCGCCGCCACTACTGGCGCACGCGTTACAGCGTCAACTTCCCGCGCATGCGTCCGTCAGAAGGCCATTTCCAGCCCAACGTCGTCATGAGCGACCGCGAGCTCGCCCAGCTTACCTTCGCCTTCCGCATCTTCGACCCCGATGTCGACATATCGTTCTCGACGCGCGAGAGTCCCGATTTCCGCAACAACATCGCCACCCTCGGCGTCACATCGATGAGCGCCGGCTCGAAGACCGACCCGGGAGGCTATGCCACATATCCGCAGTCGCTCGAGCAGTTTGCCGTCAGCGACGAGCGCACACCCGCACAGGTCGAGGCCGACATACGCCGTCTCGGCTATGAAGTGGTCTGGAAAGACTGGGATAAAATCTTCGACTGACATGAGCGCATCACGATCAGACGACCGTTACTCACGCCAGACGATGCTGCCCGAAATCGGCATCGAGGGGCAGCGCCGTCTCTCCGCGGCCACCGTCGCCGTCATCGGCCTCGGCGGCTTGGGTTCGGCCGCGGCCACCTATCTCACCGGCGCCGGCGTCGGACGTCTTGTTCTTGTCGACGGCGACACCGTCTCGCTCAGCAACCTGCAGCGTCAGGTGCTGTACACCGAAGACTCTGTCGGCGTTTCCAAAGCCGTGACCGCGGCCGCACGCCTCGCCTCGCAGTCGTCGGCGACACGCTTTGACGTCATAGCCGAGAACCTCTCCGCGGCCAACGCCGACAGCATCGTCGCCGGCTGCGACATCATCGTCGACTGCACCGACAACTATGCGGCCCGCTATCTCATCGACGACGTCTGCGGCCGCCACGGACGCCCGTGGGTCTACGGCTCTATCGGCACAACCGACGGCCAGCTCGCCGTCTTCAACCATCTGCGCTGCGTCAGATACACCGACCTTTACCCCGACCGCGAGGCTCTGTGCGCCCTGCCTCGCGTCACAGCCGGTGTCGTCGGCGTCGTTCCCGGCGTCATCGGCACCCTCGAGGCCTCCGAGGCCATAAAAATCATCGCCGGCTTCGACGACGTCCTCGACGGACGCCTTTTCACAATAGATTTCAAATCAATGCAAACACTAATAATAGATATATGAACCACAGTTTTGACGAATACGCCGCCGACTATGACGCATGGTTTCTGGCGAACCCCAATGTACTCCTCTCCGAGGCACGTCTCGTGGCCGCCACCCTCGAGGGTTCGCGGCGAATCCTGTCGGTAGGGTGCGGAAGCGGCCTGTTCGAGAAAATTCTCCGCGACGACTTCGGCATCAGTGTCGAGGACGGCATCGAACCATCTGAAAGCATGGCCGCCATCGCCCGCAAACGCGGTATCAACGTCACCGTCGCCACCGCCGAAGAGGCCGACTATGGCGACGGCAGATATGACACCATACTCTTCAACGGCAGCCCGAGCTACATCACCGACCTGGCGTCGGTCGTCGACCGCGTATACAAAGTTCTTCCCGCAGGCGGCCGCATAATACTCATTGACGTGCCCAAAGAGAGTTCTTACGGCATCATGTATAATCTCGCCAAAGCCCTCGGCACGTGGCATCATCCACTGCTCGAAGGTGTGTATCCGCCCGACCCTTACCCCATCGAGTTTGTCAACGCCGCCAACTGGCGCACAACCGGCGAGAAAATCGCCCACCTCGAGCGCGCCGGTTTCACGACGCTGAAATTCATGCAGACCCTGACAACCCATCCGCTCTACTCCGAGCGTCAGGCCGAAGAACCCGTCGAAGGCTACGACCGCGGAGACTATGTGGCCGCAATCGGTTTCAAGTCATGACACCCTGGAGCCAAAGCGTCTGGGAGGCAGCCCTCCCAGTCTACCGTCAGATACTGACGCTGCCTTTTGTCAGAGAGCTTGCCGACGGCACTCTCAGCCGCGAACGATTCGCCTTCTATCTCGGCCAGGACTCGCTCTACCTCGATATCTACTCGCGCGTGCTCGCCCACACGGCCTCGCGCCTCGCCAGCAAAGACCACGTCGAGAGTTTCCTGCGTTTTGCCCTCGACGGCGTCGAAGTCGAGCGCGCGATGCACTCGACCTTTCTCAAGGGCGACACCCCCCGCGAGATGACGCCGGCGTGCCTGCTCTATACCTCGGTACTCCGCGCTGCCGGTGCGTCGCCCGTCGAAGTCGAGGCAGCCTCGGTGCTACCCTGTTTCTGGATTTATCAGGAAGTCGGACGCAGCATACTGTCGCAGGCCGATCTCGACACCAATCCCTACTCGCAATGGATCTCGACCTACGCCGACCCGACATTCGCCGCCTCGACAGCACGCGCCATCGCCATCTGCGACGAACTCGCCGCCGGCACCACCGACGACATCCGACGCGCCATGACTGACATCTTCGTCCGCTGCGCCAAAATGGAATGGCTCTTCTGGCACAGCGCCTACACACTCGAAAAATGGAAAATATGACCCAGCAACTCACCTACCGCCGCTGCCTCACCATCGCCGGCAGCGACCCCAGCGGAGGCGCCGGCCTGCAGGCCGACCTCAAGACCTTCTCAGCTCTCGGATGCTACGGCATGAGCGCCATCGTCGCCGTTGTCGACGAGAACACCGTCGGCGTCACCGACGTCCATCCGATACCCGTCAATTTCGTCAGCGGTCAG
>USIN01000012.1 GCA_900554715.1 uncultured Bacteroidales bacterium | reverse complement strand
CGCCCGTTGCGGCGAGGTAATCTGCATAAAGACGATGGACGTCATATTCGCCGGGGTTCACATCGAGAATGACATCGAAAATCTCGTCGGCCCGAGAGCGGTTGAGCGAGTCCTTCAGCTGCATGATGACGTATGAGTGCACAAGGTCGAGTTTGGTCTTGACCTCGAGGTCCTGGCTTTTTATGGCGCGGTAGACCTCTTTGTCGAAAGTGGCGCTGTCGCCGCGCTCAAGATATAGGTTGGCACGCATCAGTATCGCCTGCCCGTTGGCTGAATCGAGACGGCAGGCCGTGTCAAAATATTTCTGGGCCGAGTCGGGCATCTCGAGCGAACGGTAAATCTCGCCGATCTGCATGCTCGTCTCCGAACTGCCGGGTGATTCGCGGTAAAGGTGCGACAGCTCGCCGACGATGGCCGCGGTGTCTTTCCTCACGGCATGGGCGCGGATGCGCGAATTGGTCAGAACGATATTCGGGCCGTAGGCCGTCTCGAGACTGTCATAGAGAGCCACGGCCCGGCCGAGATATGTCGTGTCGCCCCGCATGGCGGCCGCCAGATAGGCGTTGGCGAGCATGTGGGTCGCCTCGTTACGCCCCGGGAACCCGCGTTTGAGCATCTCGGCCACCCTGAGGTTATCGGCGAAACGATAGTGGCGCGAGGTCAGCGAGAAAAGCTCCGCGCCCTTGAAATAATCGTCGGGCTTCTGCGAGAAGCTCTCCATCATCATCCTGAAGCCGTCGGCAGTCTTGGCGCTGTCGACAGCGAGTAGCACCTGGAGCTCGCCCTTGAGCCACTTGAGGTGGTTGTCAGACGGGTCGGCGGCATAGGCCGCGTCGAGCAGTTCGCTGTATAGGTTATTGTCGGCGCCGTTGAATGCGTCGAGACTCTGCATGAAAATATAGGCAGCCTTGGCTTTTTCGGCGCGCCGGTCGATGTCGCGCAGCCGCGCGCCCGACGCAGGCCACCACAGACCTGCGAGCAGCAGCGCCGCCAGCAGCCCGAGCATCATCTTATGTCCTTTTGACTTGATCATCTCTCTTATGTTGCCGGTTATCATTGTCTGCCGGTGTGTCCGAAGCCTCCCTCGCCGCGCTCGCTGTCGGCGAGGCTGCGGCACTCTTCCCACTCGACATGGCTATACCGCGTCACGACCATCTGGCAGATGCGGTCGCCGTTATTTATAACAAACGGCTCCTGCGAGAGGTTGATGATGATGACGCCGATCTCGCCGCGGTAGTCGGCGTCAATCGTGCCGGGCGTGTTGGCGAGGCTTATGCCGTGTCTGAGGGCCAGCCCGCTGCGCGGACGCATCTGCATCTCGTAGCCTTCGGGCAGCTCGACACGAAGGCCGGTCGGCACCAGCACACGGCCGAAAGGAGCGACCGTAACCGGTTCTGCGAGCGAAGCCCGCACGTCCATGCCGGCCGACAGAGCCGTGGCATACTCGGGCAGACTGTTGCCCGACGAATTAACTATTTTGACTTTTACCTGATCTGTCATAGATTTCACGTGTTTTAACTGACAAAAATAATCATAAAATCCGACAATCACAACAACGATTTCACCACCCTATACGACGCGTAACGGGGCTGTCTCACGACAACCCCGTTACAAATACACAATTATCTATAAAACAACTATTTAATCTCAAATATCTTCGCCGGCCGAGGCCGGGTATATGATGCGTGAATCTGCTCCCACGTTTTTTACATAGTCTTGAATCCATGCTTCGGGAACTCTTCACAATATATCTTTAAAGCTGACTGACAGCGAATCAGGTTGAATCTACAGTTATTATCCTTTCTCCTGTTCATCGCAGGAGGCTTTATCTTCATTTTGCTGCAAAATTACTATATTAGATGCCGCCTTGAAAAATATTTTTTGTTAATATTCATTAATATTGTCTGTTTTTTGTTCTTAAATCTCAATAATATACCATGCGCCTGCGGCCGGGACAGCGGCGGTTACCGGTAGCAAGCTCTTTGAAGTCGTCGAGCAGCCTGTCAGCGGCAGATGAGGCCCGCCGGCTTATCGAATCATCGGCATGGCCGCGGTAGACCAGCGACAGCGTGGCGTATGCGACCGCCGATTCAAGATGAGACGTCAGCGCCGAGACGCCGGCGCAGCAGCGGTCGTCGTCGACCGTGACGGTATAGTCATCGCCTTGCGTCAACGGCGCCACCCGCGAAAGCACCGGCGCTATGCCGACCACGACTCCGGCGAACGCCGCATCGACAAGACGTCTCAGGGCGTCGGCGTGTTCGGGTGTCAGCAATGCCGCCGGACTGTCTTCGTCGCCCCCGCCGGTGACAGCGGCCATAGCCGACGACGCATAGATCGTGTCGAGCACAGACTCGACCGAAAGCTTTATTTCCATGATGTTTACGAATGTATTTTACGGGGTGTATAAACAATCTCCCGGCGCACTGATTTGCTGAAAATCTCTAAAGCGCGGCGACGGCTGATATAGAATCGGGTCGGACGCCGGGACAAAACTTCGACAATCGTACTGAACAGACAGCGCCGCGGTTTGTCCTCCATCGCCGCCATGACGCGCTCATATATCTCGAGCCACATCATATCCGACGGCTCGGTCACCATGGTCGAATAGCGGTCGGCGCCCATACGCTTGATATTCATGATCTGCATGTAGGCATAGCCGGGACTGACATAATAAGCCTGCGGCTGCATCGCCATGGCGCGCGAGATGACCTCGGCGGCGCCGAGACGCTCATTGTTGAAGCCTGCGCGGCGCGCTGTCTCGAGACAGCAGGCGGCAAAATCACGGTCGCGCAGTTCGAAATTTCTCTTTTTCATTTTCTTGCGATGTCATTACGGGTTTTAATCATTGAAACAAAAGTCTCGAGGAGGTCGGCGAGAGCTATCGTGGCGTTCCTTATCTGGCTCTCGTAGAGCGACACGCCGGTCGCGGGCGACACCTGACGGCCGGCAAGCGCCTCGCTCACACCCGATATCTTCTCCATGAGATCCATCTCGAGCGACAGCAGCTGATATGCGCCGTTGCCTGCGCCTGTCGTCACGACCTGAGTCGGCATCTGCGGCCCTGCGCCGGTGATAGGTATCACGCCGTCGCAGCGCGCCCATGCCTCCGCCACACTCGCCCAGTCGCTGTCTTTGGGCAGCTGTTCTACGGGGAAGAGCAGCACACCCTTGGCTGTCGACGCCAATATATGGTCCATCATCACAATCAGGCGGTTGACATAACGCTGCTGGTCGATGATATCCTCGACAAACGAGTGCATCTCGCCGTCTGTCAGCGGATAGAGCTTGACGACAAACGGATGCCGGCCGCCTGTTCGCGCCGGGCCGTGCTCGGCGAGGAGAGTGCCGTCGGGAGCAAGCCAGCGGCAGCGCCAGACGAAGTCATCGGGCCGTAACGCGACAGACTTTCCGGCCGGTGCGGGCCGGTAGTCGAGCGTCCAGACTTCGATGACGCGGCATTTGCCGTCGGGCGCAAAGAAGAAGTCTGGCGACCCCTCGTCGTCGCCGAGTATGCGTCCGGCCGAAAACACCCGTTCGCCCGTCGGCGCGTTGTAGATTGCCTTGAGCTGTCTGATGGTGCGGCGGTCGCCGCGACCGAAACGGCCTGCGACCTCGGCGAAACTCATGTCGTGGAGCATGCCGATCAGCTCTATGTCACGGCCGAGCGGGTCGCGGTAGCCGTTGACAAAAAACGACCGCGGATTGACATTCTCTATCACCGTGCCGCTTTTGAAAAAACGCGAGTCGCGGCCGACGCGCTGCACGGCGCAGCCCGATATCAGAAACTCTTCGAGCAGGCGGCTGTCGAGTTCGGGCAGCGCGTTGTCGGTTATAAAAGCGTCGCCGCCTTCATAGAGGCCGTTCTCTTCGGCGATGGCGCGGAAGCGGCCGATGACCGTCTTGACAATCTGGCGTATAAGATTGTTTGTCAGCGGTTTCTTGCCGTTGGCTTCAATCAGCTGCCACTCTTCGACATAATGGCCCTGATATGGCACGGCGTCACACCACTGCTTGCCGTAGGTATATTTCTTATATCTGAGACGCCGGGCGCGGAAATCAGCCGCCGCCGACCACGCCTTGCAGGCGCTCTTCAGAAGCATTTTTGTGTCTGTCATGATTTATCGATCAAATGGGTCATAAACCGGTATTGTCGACAGGGCACTGTCGTCGATGGTGAACGTCTCGGGACCGGTGTCGACGGCGGCGGCTATCATCAGCGGCAGCGTCAGGGCGCCGCGTGCCTCCGAGGCCGGCGCCACACAGAGTATGTCGCCCTCGATCCATGCCATCGGCTCTGTCTTCGAACCGCTGAAGAACGGATTTGCCAGCAGCGATATCAGTCTCGCGGGCGGACGCTTCCTCACTTTCGCCGACGAGGCCCAGCCGGCAAGACGCACCTCGAAGACACGGCAGACATCGAGCGGCAGCGCGCAACGGCCTATGTTATAGCCGTCGGTCGAGAAAGTGACACGCGGCGAGATGTCTTCGACGGCCAGATGGCGGCGATCGCCGCGGTAGAGCAGATTGAGGTACCACTGTCGGGCGCGGCACTCGATTGAACGGTCGACGTCGATGCCGTCGTGGCGCGTGATGCCGCAGGATGTCACCGCAGGCTCGAGTCCCGAGCGTTCGCGCCACAGACGTGTCATCTCGTCTTTTGTATATGTTATTTTCATGGTATTGAATTGTTTTTCACAGTATTATCCAAAAGGTATTACACCGCCGGAGCGACGCGGGGAGAACACCCCGGCGGTGCCGGCGTTTTTTCACACTTCTTCTTCCTCGGGGTCTTCGGTGACGCCGATGACGCGCATGTGCGACTGGGGATAGCGCAGCACAAGGCACGAGCACTCGGTGATGACCACCGCGTCGGTGTTGCGCACACCCGAGCGGCGCAGGTCGAGCTTCTCGGCGTGGAAGGGCATGTGGACATACTTTGTCACATAATCGGGGTCGACGATAAAACCGTCGGTCGCATGGCCGCACTGGTCGAAAATTTCTGAGTGGAGCACGTAGAGCGAACCGAAATTAGAGCGTATCTCCTTGAACTCGATGCCCCACTTGGCGAAGGTCTCGCCCGCCGTGACGACCTTGCCGTAGTCGATGCGGCTCAGAGCCTCGACCATCCTGGTGCCGGCGATGAGGATCTTGCGCTTCGAGCCGGCATTTTGGGTAAACGCCTCGCTGCAGAGAGTCACGAGCTTGCCTTCGGTCGGAGTCTTGATGTTGAGCGTGGTCTGACGTGGTGTCTGATTCCAGATGCCGCCGGTGAGATAGACAGTCTCGCGCTTGACAGGGTCATAGACCGTCGATTTGGTGCCGAAGATAAAGTTTTTCTCCATGCCGAGACGCATGTCGATGATGGCGGCCTCCTCGCGATCTGAGAACGACCAGCCTATCTCTTTGTCGGCGATTTTGTGGAACGTCGATTCCTCGACCTGCATCTTGAATATCTGACAATAGTTGTCGGTCTTCACCGGCAGGGCGGCAAACTGGGCCGTCTGTACATCAAGCTCGGTCGCCGCGCGGCCCATTCTGACGATGCGTAGCCCCGACGAAAGCGACGGCAGGATGCGCGAACCGTCATTGCGGCTTGAGTCGCGCATGCCGTTGACGGCGACGACCTCGACACCGCCCGCATCGGGCTTGCTGACGACATAGAGCACCAGCCCCGAGACAGCCTTGCCGTCGTCCGTCACACCCTGAAGTTCGGGCAGCAAAAGCGTCTCTGACACCTCGATAAGCTCGTCGCCGTCGGTCTTGATGACGTATGTTGCCACGCCCGGAGCTTTAAGTGTGCCGGCTTTGCCTCCGGCCGCTTCCGAGAGCGTCACCTCGGTCTTTTTAGTGTCTACGGCATAATACTCGACCTTCATCGAGCCGCATGCCCGCGAGCCTCCGCAGCGCGACAGCTGGTCGATAGGCGTCGACATGGGTCTGACTTTGACGATACGTTCGTCGATTGTGTTGGAGAGAAGGCCAGGCGACGCACTGTCGACGATAGAAGTTGTCACCGGTCCGCCTGTAGCGATTGCGCCCCCATTGGCGCCTTGAATGATTTGTGTTGACATAGATCGGTTAAGAATTTTGAATGTTGAATGTTGAATGTTGAATGTTGAATGTTGAATGTTGAATGTTGAATTGCTAATTACTAATTGATTATCACTAATACTTGCGTCCTTCTGTTTCTTGTTTTTCTGTCTAAAAAACTCTTATGTTCTATCATACTACAGCTTTCTATGTGCTTGGATGTCAGCTATTTGGAGATTGATGTAGTATAATATTGAGTTGCCGTCCTGACGGCATAGGGACTTCTGTTCTTGATTATGCATTGTACATCGTGAATTGTGCATTGAATCGTCTCACTCCCAGAATCCTTTGCGGTAACCCGAAAGTACTACGGGGTTGGCAGCCTCTATTTCAGCCATAGCGTCGGCTCGGCCGCGCTCGTATGCCTCTTTTTTGATTGCCTCGATATCGGGCATCGTGTCGGTGGTCTGATTTGTGTTTTCCATAATTTGATAAAGTTTCAATAAGAAATTGTTTGTGTGTTCGACTATCGTTGATGAAATTTTACAATGCAAATTTACAACACAACATATCAATTTTGCAAGTATTTTTACAATTATTTTTCAACAAAATCACAAGTTGGTGATAATTAAGAACATAAAAACAAAAGAGCACAAGAACAAAAGATTTTAAAATATAAGTCGCTGAGCTGTAGGGGTGTGACATGCCACACCCGCGAAAGCTGCATGGAGCGAGGGCTTCAACCCACGAGCCAAACCACTGCGTACCAATAAATAACACCTTTGATTTATACAACATGGTTCGCTCAGGCCGGCGGACTTAAATCTTGTTAGCCGCGGAGAGAGCGCTATTGTTACGCTATCGCAGAACTTTGACTCTCATGGCGCCGCCTCTCCGACTCCAGGTTTTAATTCTATGCGTTTTTACCCAAAACACAACTCAATTCCAATAAAAAACATCATTATTTCCATAAATACACGATAAAATATCATATTTTATTGATTTTTATTTGTAAACCATATTTTTTATTTATATTTGCGGCACAGTTCAATCTCACATCTATCACTCTTCAATTCATCACATTATGAAAACAAAAGCCCTCCTCGTCCTGACCGTTGCCACAATGGCGCTCGCCATGGCACTTTCGTTCGGTTCTTGCTCCGACGAGCCAAGCAATTTTGACAATGACTTTTATAACGATTTAGCCTCAGGTGAAAAAGATTATGTCTGCTCTGCATGGTTCGGCAGTGTCTATGTAAAAGAAAATGGCAGCGATATATGGACTAACACCGAACAAGATTACGAAACAGATTTAAGAAAAAAAGGAGACAATATACCTTTCTGCGCCCCTGGAAAAAATCGCGAAACAATATATTCGATTCAAACTAACCCTTCGATAGAAATCACACAGGGGCACTTATGGTTTAGTGCGTTTTTCTATAAAAATTCATGCAATTTCGACCCCGAATTCGCTAAAATTTATGAGGTGTGGGGTAAATACTGTGACGAAACTCGCACTCCTACAGATATGAAGTTCTATATCAAGGCACCTCTTAATGCCGACAAAACATTCACATATATCGGCAAGACATTCAAGATTGAGGCACTCTCCGACAAAGAAATCAATTTTTCGATTTCACCAAAAGCGTCATACCTTGAAAAACTTGGCTATGATGCAAATGAGTTAGCAAAAAACAGCTATAAATTCGTATGGAAATACAAGAGCACATCAACCGACAAAACGGTTGTCGATGCAACAACCATAGGCTATGATAGCTTCCATTCATTTCTCAATTATCTAATCGACAAAATGGATGAATACAAGCATAGCTATGACGTAGATGGGGTGACATGGACAACTGAACAACTCCGTCAAATAGTCGCAGAAAACTCTGATCGATGGGAACCGTCAAACATTTGGGCCTTTGCCAGGCAGCTCAGGGATGATTTCGAAGACAGATTCTAACACTTAATAATTTATGAAAAAGCTCTTTTCTCTACCGTTCATCCTCGTGCTTGCATTGATACCGATGCTGTCACTCTCATCTTGCGACAGCGACGATGACGACGACAATTATAAAGACCTAATCGTTGATTATGCGCCAATCGAATTCGATGTCGCATGCGTCAACAGTCAGGGAGAAGACCTCCTTGATGAAAAAACTACGGGCTGCGTTATCGATGAAAGCATAAAAGTACAATACGAGGACCAATGGTATCCGTTAATCGATAATCCGTGGGCCGATTACGAGAGCCGCGCCTATTATGCCATTTGGCATTCACCATATATCGCGACAGTCAAAGACACCGACGGAGTAATGAAAAAAGTGATACGTATCGGAGAGATTGACGGAAGCACAAACGGAACGACAGTCGTGACGCTCAGCATTGGCAACCGTATGTTCAAGCTAAAGGCGACCAATAAAATAAAAAAGGTAACCGAAGTCACCCGCCATTACTATCTCGACGGCAAGAAAATAGACAACGACCGCGGCTTCTATAGCATTATCCTGAAGTAGGGCCGTGGCATGCCACGCCCGCGAAAGCCGCATGGAGCGAGGGCTTCAGCCCTCGCAGCCAACCCGCTGAATTCCAAGGACTGAAACCCTTGGCCCATACCGTCTGACGTGGCCGCGCGATTGCGCAGCCCTACTTTGATGCAATAACTTATTTGCCTAATTTGACCAACTACCTTCTCGAAGCCTCGCAGTGGCGCTGTCGTAGTAGCAAGTCTGCGTTTTTCAAACGCAATCAATCAACAATCGCCTTACCGCGCAGGCCGGCGCCTAAGCGCCTCGACCTACGCGGCAATCAGTAAAATCATCGCCTTGCAGGCGATATGACGCCGCTCCTCAATATCGTCGGGCTGGATTGTACATCGTGCATTGTGCATTGAATTAACCTCTGTCCTTTTGCCCTTCTGCCTTCTGTTCTTTTATTGTCAGTTAAAACACAACGCGAGCCGGCAGTCGTTTCTGCCGGCTCGCGCCTTATATGGTATTTGTCTTATCGTTTACTGCATGCCGCTGACAGTGACCGCAGGGTTGATTTTTGCAACGAGGCCCTGGAGCACTTTGCCCGGGCCGAGTTCGACAAACTCGGTGGCGCCGTCGGCAATCATATTCTTGACCGACTGAGTCCAGCGCACGGGAGCGGTGAGCTGCGCGATGAGATTGCCCTTGATTTCGGCGGGGTCGGTGTGGGGCAGAGCGTCGACATTCTGATAGACAGGGCATGCCGGAGCCTTGAATTCGGTGTGGTCGATAGCCTCGGCGAGTTCGGCGCGGGCGGGTTCCATGCAGGGCGAGTGGAAGGCACCGCCTACTTTCAGTTTGAGAGCGCGTTTTGCACCGGCAGCCTTGAGAAGCTCGCAGGCTTTGTCGATAGCCTCGATCTCACCCGAGATGACGAGTTGGCCGGGGCAGTTATAGTTGGCGCAGACAACGACGCCGTCGACTGTCGAGCAGATTTCCTCGACTTTCTCGTCGGGAAGGGCGATGACGGCAGCCATAGTCGAAGGCTTGAGCTCGCATGCTTTCTGCATGGCCTGGGCGCGGGCGGCGACAAGGCGCAGGCCGTCGTCGAAGCTGAGAGCGCCGGCGGCTACGAGAGCCGAAAATTCGCCGAGCGAGTGGCCGGCGACCATATC
The DNA here is from genome assembly GCA_900554715.1 of uncultured Bacteroidales bacterium. Lineage (GTDB taxonomy): Bacteria > Bacteroidota > Bacteroidia > Bacteroidales > Muribaculaceae > CAG-873. Next base: position 7,534 of record USIN01000012.1, on the reverse strand, counting down.
GGGCTTGAAATCGGCACCGAGCGACTTGGCGAGGATGACCGAGTGGAGGAAGATGGCAGGCTGGGTGACTGCGGTCTGACGAAGGTCTTCATCCGTACCGGCAAACATAAGGTCTGTGATGCGGAAACCGAGAATCTCGTTGGCGCGCTCAAAGAGCTCGCGGGCCTCGGGGTTGTTGTCGTAGAGGTCTTTGCCCATGCCGACAAACTGTGCTCCCTGACCGGGAAAAACGTATGCTTTCATTGTCTTACCTATATTTATTTATATTGAATATTCCTTAAAAATCGGGGCAAAGTTACGCATTTTTAGCGAAAAAGCTGTATCTTTACAGTCAAATAATGAAAAATTTCCGCAATAACCGACATTATCTATGACCTCATTGACTTTTATACCCCTGTTCTTAGGCAATCTCAGAGGCTGGGAGTGGATTATCATACTGATAGTCGTACTGCTGCTTTTCGGCGGCAAAAAGATTCCCGAGCTCATGCGCGGCCTCGGCAAAGGCGTCCATTCTTTCAAACAGGGCATCCAGGAAGCCAAGGACGAGATGAGCAAACCTCTCGAATCTGACAACAGCGCCACCGACGCCCCCAAGGGCAAAGACCGCGACTGACCGCCTCCGTCTCTCTCTGACACACAGCCCTGAGCGATGGCCGACAAAAACGAAATGACATTCTGGGACCACCTCGACGACCTGCGCGGCACACTTCTGCGCATCGCCGCCGTGTATATCGTCGTCTGCTTCGCCGCCTTCGCCGCCATGCCCCGCATCTTCGACGAGGTCATAATGGCTCCCTGCTCGGGCACCTTCCCCCTCTACTCGCTCTTCAACAGCCTTGCCGAAAAAGCCGGCGACCTTTTCGGCGACTTCTCGACGGCGCCCGACTTCCACGTCAACGTCGTCAGCCTCGAGCTGACATCACAGTTCTTCACCCACATGTCGGCCACCTGCTGGCTCTCGCTCGTCGTCTGCTTCCCCGTCATAATATATTTTCTGTGGTCGTTCATATCGCCCGGCCTATACGAGCACGAGAAGCGCGGCATCCGCAAAGCCTTTGTCTTCGGCAACCTGATGTTCTATCTCGGCGTCGCCACGGGCTACTTCCTCGTTTTCCCGCTGGCGGTCAGATTTCTGGCCGAATACCGTCTGAGCGAGCACATCGAGGCTGTCGTCTCGCTCGACTCATATATGGACAACTTCTTCACCCTGCTGCTGATGATGGGCCTCGTCTTCGAGTTGCCGCTGCTGGCATGGCTCTTAGGCAAGATGGGGCTGATAACCCGAGCCTTCTTCGGCCGCTTCCGGCGACATGCGATCGTCGCCCTGCTCATCGTCGCCGCACTCGTCACTCCGACAGGCGACCCCTTCACTCTCTTCGTCGTCTTCATACCGCTATACGGCCTGTGGGAATTCAGCGCCGCACTCGTACCTGCATCTCAATCATCCCTTCAGAATGAAAAACAATAAAAAACCGCACAAAAAATCACGCCCCAACCTACTGATTCTCATCGTCATCGCCATCGCCGCCGGCATCGGTGCCGGACTCGTCGCTCCCGACTGGCTCGTCAGATGCTTCCTCACATTCAACGGCGTCTTCGGCGAATTTCTCGGCTTCGTCATCCCGCTGCTCATCGTCGGCTTCGTCGCGCCGGCCATCGCCGACATCGGCCTGCGCGCAGGCAGGATGCTCGTCGTCACCGCCCTGATAGCCTATCTCATGACTTTCGGCTCGGGCATGCTCTCATACTTCACGGCCTCGACCACATTTCCCTCGCTCATAGGCGCCGACGGCTTCATCGCCGCCGAGACATCGGCCGAGTCGCTCGCGCCCTTCTTCAACATCGAGATCGAGCCGCTGATGAACGTCATGACAGCCCTCGTCCTCGCCTTCGTCCTCGGCCTGGGCACAGCCTGCCTGTCGACCACCGCCCTCAAGCGCGGTCTCGACGACTTCCGCAGCATCATCGCCCTCGTCATAAACAAGGTAATAATCCCGCTTCTGCCGGTCTATATCTTCGGCATCTTCATGTCGATGACCTCGGCCGGACATGTCGGACCGATACTCTCGACCTTCGCCCGCATCATCGTCATCATCTTCATCCTCCACGTCGTCCTGCTCGTGCTCCAGTACTGCATCGCGGCCGTCTTCGCCCGCAACAACCCCTTCAAGGCCCTGTGGTCGATGATGCCCGCCTATTTCACCGCCCTCGGCACTCAGTCGTCGGCCGCGACAATCCCCGTCACCCTCGAGCGCACCGTCGCCATGGGCGTCAACCGCGACATCGCCGGATTTGTCGTGCCGCTCTGCGCCACCATACACATGTCAGGCTCGACAATGAAGATTGTCGCCTGCGCCATGGCCATCATGATAACACACGGCATGCCCTACGACGCCCCGATGTTCGCCGGTTTCATCGCCATGCTCGGCATATCGATCATCGCCGCGCCCGGCGTTCCCGGCGGAGCGATCATGGCCTCGCTCGGCGTCCTCTCGGCCATGCTCGGCTTCAGCGACACCGACAACGCCCTCATGATCGCACTCTATATCGCCATGGACAGCTTCGGCACAGCCTGCAACGTCACCGGCGACGGAGCCATCGCCCTCATCGTCAACCGCATCTACGGCAACAAGAAAGAAAAGCCCGATTTGCATATCAGCTAAAAAACGACTAACTTTGCAAGTCTTTTCAGTCGAATCACAACACGCATAATGAATATATGAACATCTTAGAACTCAGCGAACAAGAAATCATACGACGCAACAGTCTCGACACCATGCGTCAGATGGGCATCGACCCCTACCCCGCAGCCGAATATCCCGTCACCGGTTATTCCGACGAAATACGCTCGTCGTTCAGCGACGACGCTCCCCGCCGCGAAGTCTCTGTCGCCGGCCGTATCATGAGCCGCCGCATCATGGGCAAAGCCTCGTTTATCGAGCTCCAGGACTCGCGCGGACGCATCCAGGTCTATATCTCGCGCGACGACATCTGTCCCGGCGAAGACAAAGACCTCTACAACGTCGTCTTCAAGAAACTCCTCGACATCGGCGACTTCATCGGCATCAAAGGCTACGTCTTCCGCACCCAGACAGGCGAGATTTCGGTGCATGCACAGGAGCTCACCGTCCTCGGCAAATCGCTCCGCCCGCTGCCCATCGTCAAGGTCAAGGACGGCGTCACCTATGACGCCTTCGACGACCCCGAGCTTCGCTACCGCCGCCGCTACGTCGACCTCGTCGTCAACGACGGCGTCAAGGATGTCTTCATCAAACGCACCAAGGTCTATAACTCGATGCGCCAGTACTTCAACGAAGCCGGCTACATCGAGGTCGAGACCCCTATCCTGCAGTCTATCCCCGGCGGCGCCTCGGCCCGTCCGTTCATAACCCACCACAACGCCCTCGACATTCCCCTCTACCTCCGCATCGCCGACGAGCTTTACCTCAAGCGCCTCATCGTCGGCGGCTTCGAAGGCGTCTACGAGTTCTCGAAGAACTTCCGCAACGAAGGCATGGACCGCACCCACAACCCCGAGTTCACATGTATGGAAATCTACGTTTCATACAAAGACTATAACTGGATGATGGCCTTCACCGAGCGCATGCTCGAGAAAATCTGTCTCGACGTCAACGGTACGACCGAGGTCAAGGTCGGCGACAACGTCATCAGCTTCAAAGCCCCCTACAAACGTGTCACCATGACCGAAGCCATCAAGGAATTCACCGGCTACGACATCACCGGCATGGACGAGGACGCGCTCCGCGACGTCTGCCGCAAACTCGGCATCGAAGTCGACCCTTCGCTCGGCAAAGGCAAACTCATCGACGAAATCTTCGGCGAGAAATGCGAGGGCAACTACATCCAGCCCACCTTCATCACCGACTACCCCATCGAGATGTCGCCCCTGACAAAGCGCCACCGCGCCAACCCCGAGCTGACCGAGCGCTTCGAGCTGATGGTCAACGGCAAAGAACTCGCCAACGCATACTCTGAGCTCAACGACCCCATCGACCAGTATGAACGCTTTGTCGAACAGATGCGACTGGGCGAGAAAGGCGACGACGAGGCCATGATCATCGACCACGACTTCATCCGCGCCCTCGAGTACGGCATGCCCCCGACATCCGGCATGGGCATCGGCATGGACCGCCTCGTCATGCTCATGACCGGCAAGACCACAATCCAGGACGTATTGCTCTTCCCCCAGATGCGCCCCGAGAAAGTCGAGAAGCGCGACAACGCGCAGGCATTCGCCGAAGTCGGCGTCACCGAAGACTGGGTCGCCCCGCTCTACAAGACGGGCGTTCTGACCGTCGCCGACCTTGCGGCAGCCTCGGCCGGCAAGCTCCACCAGGACCTCTGCGGCGTCAACAAAAAATATAAACTCGAGCTTAAGAACCCGAGCATCGACGACGTCAGCGCCTGGATTGCTGCAGCACAGCGTTAACTTTATACCTCGATTTTTTGTTTAATCATAACACTGATTAAAATTACAATAGCTACATGGAACAGATTCAAGTAAGTATTAAAAACGTATCGGGCACCGTCGACCGCGCCGCCATCGACGCTCTCGCTCCCGAAGCCAACGACGGTCTCCGTAAAATCCTCGACGGCAGCGGACTCGGCAACGATTTTCTCGGCTGGGTCAAACTCCCGACATCTATCACAGCCGAGTCTCTCGACGACATCAACGCCACGGCGGCAGCCCTGAGAAGCTCTTGCGACACCATCGTCGTCATCGGCATCGGCGGCAGCTACCTCGGTGCAAAAGCAGTCATCGAAGCTCTCTCCGACTCGTTTGCCGCATACCGCAACACCACTCCCAAGGTGCTCTTTGCCGGACAGAACATCGGCGAAGACTACCTCTATGAACTTCAGGACTACCTCAAAGACAAGAAATTCGGCATTATCGTCATCTCTAAATCGGGCACCACAACAGAGCCCGCCATAGCTTTCCGTCTGCTCAAAGAACAGCTCGAGAGCCAGATGGGTCGCGAAGAAGCCTCGAAGCGCATCGTCGCCATAACCGACGAACACCGCGGCGCCCTCCGCAGCCTCGCAACCCAGGAAGGCTACAAGACATTCGTCATCCCCGACAACGTCGGCGGCCGATTCTCAGTCCTCACACCCGTCGGACTCCTCCCCATCGCCGTAGCCGGATTCGACATCCACGCGCTCGTCGCCGGAGCCGCCGAGTTTGAGAAAGAGACCCTCACAGGCGCCAACACCGACTCGAAGCTCTATGCCATGACCCGCAACGCTCTCTACCGCGCAGGCAAAAAGACCGAGATTCTCGTCAACTACAATCCCAAACTCCACTTTTTCGGCGAATGGTGGAAACAGCTCTACGGCGAAAGCGAAGGCAAAGACCACAAAGGCATCTATCCCTCGGCTGTCGACAACTCTACCGACCTCCATTCGATGGGTCAATGGATTCAGGAAGGCGAGCGCACAATCTTCGAGACCGTCATATCTGTCATCGACCAGAAGCATAAAGTTGTCATCGGCAGCGACGAAGCCAACCTCGACGGCCTCAACTACCTCGCCGGCAAGCGTGTCGACCAGGTCAACAAAATGGCCGAACTCGGCACCGTCCTCGCCCACGTCGACGGCGGCGTACCCAACATCCACGTCACCGTGCCCGCTCTCACCGAGCGCTACCTCGGCCAGCTCATCTACTTCTTCGAGGCAGCATGCGGCATCAGCGGCTATATCCTCGGCATCAACCCCTTCAACCAGCCCGGCGTCGAAGCTTACAAACGCAATATGTTTGCCCTCCTCGAAAAACCCGGCTACGAGAAAGAGACCGAAGCCATCAAAAAACGCCTCTGATCCCAATCACACAACAGCATACCCAAGCGGGGCCGTGTCAACCGACACGACCCCGCTTATTTATGCTTTGTACCTTTATTTATGCTTTGTATCTCTCAGTCCGCTCATCGGCTATCCGCCCGTGATATCCGAGACCGTAGCCAAACTCATATATATTCCCGTCTGCGTCGACGTATGGTCTGATATCGTGAGGCTTATCCTCACGCCTGACCCGCGGCTATAGCCTAAGTCAGGGCCGTCTGTCTGCCTGACGAGCACAAAACCATCCTTCTCAATCTCAGTTATCTTATTCTTATTTTCCATTGTCATGATATTAGAATCAAACATATTATTATCCTTTAAAAAAAACTAATGCCTGCCCTTAGGGGCCGCCCGCTTTGCTCTCTCTAACGTGTCGTATGTTCCCCACGGTGTTACCCATTCGCCGTTTGAGCGATGGATATGGAATCCGGCCCTGCTTTTGACATATATCGCGATAAGGACTGCCAGAACAGGACACGCTCCGACTACACCGGCGACAATCTTCATGCCGGCCAGGAACACCAGCGAGACAGTCACAAAAAAACCTGCGATGCCGATAATCATGAGCAATGTCGGCATGAAAGCCGATTTGCCCAAGGTCACACAGTTGACAAGCAAGGGGAAGACACAGACCGCAATCAGACCGACCCATACATTGCCAGCAATGAAATAGCTAAGCGTTATCGCCGGATATATAAGTAACATCGCCACAAAGACAGGCCATATTTTAATCCCTGCAAAGGTCCACAGCCCTAAAATATACAGCATCTCAAGCGTCAGATATACTGCTAAGGGTATCAGTCCGACAACGGCGCCGGCGAGACCCTGGTACTCGGGCAGGCACCACCACAGGGTATCATCACCCATCATCAAAACGATAAATACCTGCAAGAAAACCGAAAAGACAAAAGGAATCACCGATTTTAGAACCGTGCTCCGATATATCAAAAACACGGCGGCAATCATCAGGAAAAATTGTATCAGCGGTAGGGTCAGACCATATAAAAACCTGCCCTTAGGCGACAGTGGTGCAAACCGCGTGAATGCCAGCCGCTCTTTGACAAAGTCTTCTGTCGGGCTGAAATCGTCGTCGGCAAAGATATCGAGAGCGTTCTCAGGGTTATCATCTGAATAACGCAACCAACGGGCCTCGGTGGTATAGATTTTGCCATTGTATGAAAAACTTGCCATGATGTCACGGCAATCCGTCGAATCGTCAGCAACTACGCGACGGTCTACATTGATTTTCGTGCCGTTGGGTATTTTAACTATCCATTCACGGCCGTCGCCGTCGGTTCTCTTTGCTCTTATATAATTGCCGATTAAATAATCGACCTCATATACTTGAGCCGAACAAAACCAGCCGACAGATATAAAAATGACAGTTACTATAATCATTCTGATGATCGCAGAGTACCGCATAATTAGCAATTTTTGTCGATTATTTGATTTTTCTAATTGCCAAAATTAGTAAAATCTTCGCTATTAAGCAACTGCACCTAAAAATCCGCAGAATCGCCGAATCATCTCCAGTCGCCGAAGGCGCAGGAACTGACTGATTGTGTCCTTGCCCCAGTCCATCCCGAAGCTTGGTTAGCTTTTTGTAACAACGATGTCAATGTTCGTTTGACATCGTTTTGGTGAGAGTCGGTTCTGCAATAATCATTTTACGTCAGGG
>USIN01000011.1 GCA_900554715.1 uncultured Bacteroidales bacterium | reverse complement strand
CCGCAAGATCGCCCGCTCGGTGTCGGCTTTCGCCAACAACAGCGGCGGCCGGCTGCTCATCGGCGTCAAGGATAACGGCGTTGTCGCCGGGGTGCGCAACGAAGAGGACGTCTATGTCGTCGAGCAGGCCGCGGGCCGCTATTGCGAGCCGCCCCAGCAGGTCGAGTTCAAGGCCTATCGCGTCGATGCCGCCGTGACGGTCATCGTTGCCTCGATCGCCCGCGCCCAGAGCCGCCCGGTCTCTGTCATCGAGGAAGACGGCCGCCGCCGCGCCTATTACCGTGTCGCCGACGAGAATATCGCCGCGCATCCGCTGATGGTCGAAGCGTGGAAACATGCCGAGGCCGAGGGCGGCGGTGTCGTCATGACGCTCACCGGTCTCGAGAGCGACCTGCTGCGTCTTGTCGACGGACGCCTCCTTGATTTGCGCGAAGTGGCTGTCGGACTGCATATTGCCGAGAGCCGGGCCCGCAGTCTCATCGTGCGTCTCGCTGTCGTCGGACTTGTCGATTTTGTCTACACCGGCAATGCTTTCAAGCTCACACGTGCGGGCGCCGGTGAGTCGACGGACGAGGCGCGCTGAAACAAACACGGCGAAAAAACGTCGTCAAATGCTTGTCTATTTGACTTATATTCTATAACTTTGCAGAGTTTTTTCAAGCTAATTGGACAATGGGAAAATTTACGGCATTCAAATTGCCGCTGAAAAGTCTTGACCGTGGCAGTCATGAATTTGACTATCACATTGACAAACAGTTTTTTGCTGACATGGAGAATAGCGACATCCACGATGCCGACCTGTCAGTGAAACTTACGGTAGTCTATAACGGCGACGTCTATGATCTCAACTTTGCCATCACGGGCAAGGTTGTGCTTCTGTGTGACCGCTGTCTCGACGACCTTGACTATCCTGTTGACGCCGGCTATCATATCATGGTCAAGTATGGCGACAGCTATAACGACGAGTCTGACACGCTGCTCGAGATTCCCGACAGCGACAATTATCTCAATGTCGCCTACATGATTTATGACACAGTGGTTCTGGCAATTCCGATCAAACACGTTCATCCGCTCGGCAAATGCAACCGTGCGATGAGCGCCATTCTGAAAAAACACCGTGCCCGTCCCGACGACGCCGATGCCGACCTCGAGAACGAGCTTATCGACGAGATAGACCAGATTGACGGCGACGATGCCGCAGACTGCGCGCCCGACCCCCGCTGGGATGCCCTTAAAGGCTTCTCGGCCGACAACGAAGACAAATAACCATCATCAACGCCCCGCCGTCAGGCCCGGCCGCGACACCATCGAATAATAAACAAAAAATATAAAAAGAAATGGCACATCCTAAACGAAAACAATCAAAGACACGTACAGCAAAACGTAGAACTCACGACAAGGCTGTAGCTCCCACTATCGCTATCTGCCCCAACTGCGGCGCATGGCATATCTACCACTGCGTTTGCGGCGAATGTGGCTACTACCGCGGTAAAATCGCTATCGTAAAAGAGGCAGCAGTCTGATTTCCGTTCGCGCCGAAAAGGTCAGTGACGCGCTTCCCGGCGAGGATGGCGTCTGTGAAGTTTCTCTTGACCCACAGTTTCAGACGGAGCTATGAGTCGGGGGAGCTTTTTCACACACCGGGCGCAGGGTATCTTTTTTGAAAACAAAACTTATTTTAACTGACAATGCTTAATGCTCACATAACGGGTATCGCCTCTTATGTTCCCGACGATATCCTCGACAATGAGATGCTCTCACAGATGGTCGACACCAACGACGAGTGGATAACCACCCGCGTCGGCATAAAACAGCGCCGTATCCTTAAAAAAGACGGTGCCGGTTCGTCATACTTAGGCATCAAGGCCGTCGAGAAACTTCTTGCCTCGACCGGCGCCGCTCCCGAAGACATCGACCTGATCATCTGCGCCACATCAAACCCTGACTACCGCTTTCCCTCGACGGCATCGGTTATTGCCGAAGGCTGTGGACTCAAAAACTGCTATGGCTATGATATCCAGGCCGCTTGTGCCGGCTTTATCGTTGCCCTGCAGGACGCCGCCGCTTACGTGCGCTCGGGCATGAATAAAAAAGTCGTCGTCGTCGCTGCCGAAAAGATGTCGTCGATGGTCAATTACAAAGACCGTTCGACCTGCCCCCTCTTCGGTGACGCCGCTGCTGCAGTGCTTGTCGAGCCTACGGAAGAGCAGGGTGTCGGTGTCATCGACGGTGTCTTCCATGTCGACGGTGCCGGCCGCGACCATCTTCTCATGAAGGCCGGCGGCTCTGTGCTGCCCGCGTCTCACGAGACTGTCGACGCCGACGAGCACTATATCTATCAGGAGGGCCGCAACGTCTACAAAAACGCTGTCACCGACATGCTCACCTCGTCGCTCGACGTCATGAAACGCAACAATCTGACAGTCGACGATGTGGCATATCTCATCCCCCACCAGGCAAACCTCCGCATCATCGAGGCTGTCTCTGACCGTGCCGGTTTCCCCGCAGACAAGGTGCTTGTCAACATCGAGCACTACGGCAATACGTCGGCGGCTTCGATTCCCCTCTGTCTCGACGAATACAAGGGTCAGCTCAAAAAGGGCGACAAGCTCATTCTGACCGCTTTCGGCGCAGGCTTCACATGGGGCGCGATGTATCTCGTCTGGGATCTTTAAGCCGCAACCGTCAAAAATCTTATCACGAGGTGTGTCATAATCTTATGGCGCACCTCTGTCATATGAATACGGTGACAAGGCGGCGTTTGAAAACTAAAGTCAGCGACTTATTGTTTAGATATAGAATCAAATACATAACTAACATGTCAACAACACACAAATCAGGCTTTGTCAATATAGTCGGCAATCCCAATGTCGGCAAATCGACTCTTATGAACGATCTCGTCGGCGAGCGCATAAGCATCATTACGTCAAAGGCCCAGACGACCCGTCATCGCATCATGGGCATTGTCAACACACCCGAATATCAGATTGTATTCTCCGATACCCCCGGTGTGCTCTCGCCGAAATACAAGCTCCAGGAGAGCATGCTTGCCTTCAGTGAGGAGGCGCTGACCGACGCCGATGTGCTCGTCTATGTCACCGACGTCGTCGAAGACCCGTCGAAAAATGCCGAGTATCTCGCTAAGGTCGCCCAGGAGAAAGTCCCCGTGCTTCTTGTCATCAACAAGATAGATCTGCTCAAAAACAATGGCGAGCTTGACGCCATCGTGGCCCGCTGGCGCGAGATGCTTCCCAATGCAGAGATTTTCCCCATTTCGGCCAAAGAGCACTTCAACGTCTCCAATCTCATGGCGCGCATCGTCGCCCTGCTGCCCGAGGGTGAGCCATACTTCGGCAAAGACGCCCTCACCGACAAACCGGCGCGCTTTTTCGTCACCGAAATCATCCGCGAGAAGATTCTTCTCAACTACGATAAGGAAGTGCCTTACAGCACCGAGGTCATTGTCGAGAAATTCGAGGAGAGCGAGGGCTCGATTCACATCATGGCCGTCATCTATGTCGAGCGCGACAGCCAGAAGGGTATCCTCATCGGCAAAGGCGGCTCGATGCTCAAGCGCGTCGGCACCGAGGCCCGCAAGGATATCGAGAAATTCTTCGACAAACGTGTCTATCTCGAGCTCTTCGTCAAGGTCGAGCCCAACTGGCGTAACCGCGAGAACAAACTGCGTCAGTTTGGCTATATCGAGTAAAAACGCTAATTTTGTCAGTAAATTAGCATACACAGATTTATAAGAGTTTAGTTAAATGAGCCAGCTTATAGCAATAGTAGGTCGCCCGAATGTGGGCAAATCGACCCTTTTCAACCGTCTGACGAAATCGCGCACGGCCATCGTCGACGAGACCGCCGGTACCACGCGCGACCGCCAGTACGGCAAGGTCGACTGGAACGGCAAGGAGTTCTCGATTGTCGACACCGGCGGCTGGGTCGTCAACTCAGACGACGTCTTCGAGTCTGAAATCAACAAGCAGGTCGAGCTCGCCATCGAGCAGGCCGACGAGATACTTTTTGTCGTCGACGCCATGAACGGCGTGACAGACCTCGACGACCATGTCGCCGAGATACTGCGCAAGTCGCGCAAGCCTGTCATCCTCGTCGCCAACAAGGTCGACTCCAACGAATGGCTCTATAACGTGCCCGAGTTTTATGGACTCGGTCTGGGCGATCCCTATCCCGTGTCGGCTGTCAACGGCTACGGCACCGGCGACCTCCTCGACGAGGTCGTCAAGAAACTGCCCGAGGCCGACGACGAGGAAGAACAGCTCGAGGATATAGCCAAATTTGCCATCGTCGGTCGCCCCAACGCCGGCAAATCGTCGCTCATCAACGCCTTCATCGGCGAGGAGCGCCATATCGTCACCGACGTCGCCGGCACGACCCGCGACTCGATATATACCCGCTATAATAAATTCGGCTTCGACTTCTATCTCGTCGACACCGCCGGTATACGCAAGAAAAACAAGGTCAACGAAGACATCGAGTACTACTCGGTCATCCGTTCGATACGCGCCATCGAGGCAAGCGACGTCTGCATACTGATGATCGACGCCACGCGCGGCATCGAGGCGCAGGACGTCAGCATCTTCTCGCTCATACAGCGCAACAAGAAAGGTCTCGTTGTCGTCGTCAACAAATGGGATATCGCCGCCGACAAGTCTCAGGCCGCCATCAGCCACTTCGAGAACGCGATACGCGAGCGTTTCGCCCCGTTTGTCGATTTTCCGATCATCTTCGCGTCGGCGTTGACAAAACAGCGCATCTTCAAGGTGCTCGAGACGGCTCTCGCCGTTTACCAGAACCGCCGCCGCACAGTGCCGACCGCCCAGCTCAACACCGTCATGCGCGAGGCCATCGACGCCTATCCGCCGCCAAGCAACAAAGGCAAGTTTGTCAAGATAAAATATATCACGATGCTCAAAGGAGCCGCAGTGCCGACCTTTATCTTCTTCTGCAACCTGCCGCAGTGGGTAAAAGAGCCTTACCGCCGCTATCTCGAGAACAAAATCCGCGAAAACTGGGACTTCTCGGGCACACCCGTCAATGTCTATATGCGTGAAAAATAACAATTATTAAACATTGAAAAGATATTTTTAACCAAATATATTTTCACGCTATCAAAAAGCTGATTAATTTTACGGCACGTTTCCATCAATGACGGAGACGTGCCTTAATTTTACCGAAAGAACCATTAATCAACTAAATTTTATTTCTATGAAGAAAGCTTTACTCCTTGCTTCTCTCCTGCTCGCCGGTTCATCGGCTTTCGCAGGTGTAGACCCCAACACTTATGAGGCCAAAGAAGGTTTCACCCTCACAAACAAATGGCTCAAAGACGGCAAACACTTCAGCTCAGAATGGAAAGCCCTTCCTTTCGCAGGCAACGCTTATGCACGTACAGCCGCTATCGCCGGCGACAAAATCTATGTCGCATGGTCGAAGATTGCCGAAGGTGGCGAAGTTATCGACTACGGTAACCTTAATGAGTTTGACTTCAGCGGTAACTATATCCGCCAGATCAAACTGACTCTCAACGGCGAACCCCTCGCAAACGCCGCTCCTCTGAGCGCCAACCAGGTCGGCTGCGATGACTTCGGTCATGTTTATGTGGCAGGCTATACAACCAACATGCTTACAGAAGACGGTTCTCTCAAGCCCTACAAAATCTATACTGTAGACCTCGCAACAGGTGCTCTTACCACTGTTGCCGAGCTCAACCTCACTGAGGGCGAGGCTCAGACAGACTTCAGCGGCCGTATCGACTACTGCCACGTAATCGGTGATATCACCGGCGAAAAAGCCCGCAGTGTTGTCATGGCTTCTGTCAACGGCAGCAAGCTTCTCGTTTACGGCTGGCATCGCGAACAGGGCGGTGACTGGGCTCCTCACTTCGCTGACGGCGAATATGTCACCTGGGAAGCTACCGAAACTTTCCCCGCAGAGCAGACAAGCTGGGGCACAGCTCCCTCTCTGACAATCGTTAAAGACGACGAGTTCACCGGCGAACTTTTCTATGTCGACGGTTTCACAACTCTTCCCGCTCTTTACACTGTTGACGGCACAATGATCGAGTCTTTCGCTGCCATCGAAGACGCTGAGATGCTTCCCAAAGCCGGTACAAACGGTGTCGGTGAGGTTAACATCGGCGGCACAGACTTCCTTCTCTATTCATTCGCACAGTATGACCAGAACCCCGGTTGCCAGGCTGTTGTTGCCAAACTCGGCGAAAACCAGTCGTTCACCGGCATGACCGAACTCTGGCGCATCCCCGCTGACGGTCTTGGCTCAACACAGGACGGTTCAGGCGTATCAGATACCGGTACACGTATCCACTCAATCCAGACTGTCAAATTCACCGACGATAACGGTAAAGAAGGTGCTTACCTCCTCACCTACAAATGTATGAACGGTATGGGTGTATACCTCCTCGCTGAAGAAGGTTTCGTTGACGGCGTAGCCGACATCGAGATGGACCTCAACGCTCCCATCGAATATTACAACCTCAATGGTGTTCGTGTTGACGGCAACAACCTCGTTCCCGGTCTCTACATCACCCGTCAGGGCGCAAAAGCCTCTAAGGTTGTCGTGAAATAATCAATCATAGACAAAATACTCACGCAAAGGCGGCCCGCACAACCCGTGCGCGGCCGCCTTTTTGCGCAAGAGATTTTTAGATATAAAGACATAAAAGAACAAAAGATCACAAGGTCAAAAGAACAAAAGATTTTTTTAATTATTCTTCTGTTCCTTCTGTTCTTGTGTTCTTGTGTTCTTTTGTTCCTGATCGTGCATTGTGCATCGTGCATTGTGCATTGATTAATCTTCTGTTCCCGATGCTTTGCGGTGAAAAAAGGTGATATTCACCGCAAATTTGCGGTGAAAAATTGCGTTTTTCTCTGAAAACACTTATATTTGTGGTGTAAAACAGCACTCTACGACGATGTTACAACAAAAATGCGTTTATATATGGCAGCATGAAGACTGGCCCCGGTTCAGATGGGATTCGGAAGCATTGCTCGAACCCTTGAGCCGCCTCAGCAGTTTGCACGGATTGCTCAACGGCCGCATGTCGATGCTCGGATTCAGAGATAAAGGGCGCTCGCTTCTGTCGGCTATGACCCAGGAGCTGATAAGTACTGCCGAAATCGAAGGCGTGATGCTTAATCCCGAGTCAGTCAGAAGCAGTATCGCCCGGCGGCTCGGCATCACCGACGGCAATATGCTTGCCGAAGACCATTATATCGAGGGCCTCGTCGATGTGATGCTTGACGCCGTAAACAATTGCAACAAACCGCTTAGCGCAGAACGCCTGTTTGACTGGCATGCCGCCCTCTTCCCGACCGGACGCAGCGGCATGTATAAAATCACCGTTGCCGGCTGGCGCAAGGGTGACGAACCGATGCAAGTGGTCTCGGGTCCGATCGGTCATGAAAGAGTCCATTATGAAGCGCCTCTGTCAGACGATGTCCCGTCAGAAATGGCTTCGCTTATCGAATGGTGTAACACAACGCGGCAGACGCCTTTCATCACAGCGGCCGTAGCTCATCTGTGGTTCGTGACCGTCCACCCCTTTGACGACGGCAACGGCCGTATAGGTCGAACACTTGCCGATATGTTCCTTTCGCGCCTTAACGAAGGCTGTGAACGCTATTACAGCATGTCGGCCGAAATCAACCGTAATAAAAAGGTCTATTATGATATTCTCGAGCGCACTCAGAAAGGCGGTCTCGATATCACCGACTGGCTGTTATGGTTTTTTGAATGTCTCGAAAAAGCCATCATCCGTGCGTCAGCTGCCGTCGAGACTACCTTGCAAAAAGCCGGATACTGGGATAGATTCCGTGAGACCGATGTCAACGGGCGTCAGCGCAAAGTCATAAATCTGTTGTGGGACGGGTTTGAAGGAAAACTTACGACGTCAAAATGGGCCAAGATCTGCAAATGCTCGCAGGACACGGCTTTGCGTGATATCAACGACCTTATCTCAAAAGGCATGCTTCGCGACAGCGGCGAATCCGGTCGCAACGCCAACTACCTGCTGCCTTAGGCATAAAGATATAAAGGCATAAAAACAAAAGAGCAAAAGGACACAAGATTATTAATTTTTCTTATGTTCTTTTGATCTTATGTCCTTATGTTCTTAATCGTGGATCGTCTCAGTCTCTGTCGAGGAAGAAACGGGGGATGTTGCAGAGGAAGACGTCGGGGCGGTCGATGACTGCCCGGGCCTCGATGAGGCGCCGGAGGGTTATCTCGCCGATGACGTAGCTATGGTCGCGCGACAGATGGCGTGTGTCGATGTTGTCGAAACCAAGGGCTTCGACGACCGACGGGTCGCTGTAGCGCAGGTAGACGCGCAGGGCGACGTCGGTCGAATAGGCCGGCAGGTCGAGGTAGTCCATCTTTTTATACTCATATTTATAGTCGTGGCGGCGGGCCATGACATCGCTGAGGATAGACGAGGCTGTCGGCAGGCTGCCTGCGCCCTTGCCGAACATGAACTGGCGGTCGTAGCACTCGCCGCGGATGACGACGCCGTTGTATTCGTCGTCGACGCTGTAGATATACTTTGACGGGGCGATGAACTCGGGCATGACGAAGAGGGTGAATTCGCTGTCTGAGAATTTGACGACCTGGGCGACAAGTTTGATCTTGTAGCCTTTCTCACGTGCGAAGCGTATGTCGAAGTCGCTGATTGTGCTGATGCCGTAGGTGAAGACATGGTCGGGGTCGACGTAGACGCCGATGGCGTGGACGGTGATGATGACGAGCTTGAAAAGGGCGTCATAGCCGTTGACGTCAAACGAGGGGTCGGCTTCGGCGAAACCGAGTTCCTGGGCGCGGCGCAGGGCTCCGGCGTAGCTCTCGTGGTGGTCGAAGACCTGCGAGAGGATGTAGTTCGACGAGCCGTTGAGGATGCCTTTGACCTCGAGCAGCAGGTCGTTGTCGTAGTATTCCTCGAGGTTGCGTATGACCGGAATAGAACCGCACGACGAGGCGTCGTAGAGCAGGGCGGTGTTGTGGCGGCGCTGCAGTTCGATGAGTTCGGGCAGATGGCGCGCAATCATGGCCTTGTTGCCCGAGACGACGGGTATTCCGCGGCGCAGGGCCTTGGTGACGATGTCGTATGACGCGGCGGCGTTGTCGATTACCTCGACGATGAGGTCGATGTCGTCGCTCTCGAGGATGTCGTCGGCGCGGTCGGTCAGGAGCGAGCGGTCGACGTCGATGCCACGGGGTTTGTTGATGTCTCTGACGCAGATGCGCGAGATGACGGCGTGGGCGTTTTTGGCACGCCCGATTATGCGGTAGATGCCCCGGCCGACGACGCCGAGGCCGAAGAGTCCGATTTTAAGAGTCTTTCCCATTATTATAGAGTATATGCTGTTACCGATTTATGAAACGATTTAAAATCGCGTTGAGTTTGGCGTGTTCGACAAGAAAACCGTCGTGGCCGAAGCCCGAATCGATTTCGTGGTAGTCGGCGAGAGGAATCATGGCGGCGAGATCGCGCATCTCGCGGGGGGTGAAGATAATGTCGCTGCTGATGCCTATGACGATGGTGTCGGCGCTGATGCGCTGCAGGGCCGGGGCGACACCGCCGCGGCCGTAGCCGACGTCGTGGGTGTCGAAGGCGTCGAGTATCGTGACGTAGGAGTAGGCGTTGAAGCGGCGGCAGAGCTTTTCGCCCTGATAGCGCTGGTATGTGACGGCGCGGCGGTCGTCGGCGAGGGGCGGCGTGTCGCTGCGGTCCTGCTGGGTGGCGTTGTAGCCCCAGGGCCCCCGGTAGCTCAGAAGGCCTATGGCGCGTGCGGCCGCGAGGCCGTCGCGCGTGGCGCCGCTCGCCGTAACTGCGGTCGGCCTTGATGGCCATGCGCTGCGTCTCGTCGATGGCGATGGCCCAGGGCGAGGCTTTGGCGTCGGTGGCGATGAGTATCAGTCTGTCGAATCGCTCAGGCTCGCTGACGGCCCACTCGATGGCCTGGAAACCGCCGACCGAGCTGCCCACGAGGACGGCGATGCGGCCGATGCCGAGGGCGTCGGCGAGGAGACGGTGGGCGGCGACGATGTCGCGTATCGTCAGACGCGGGAAATCGGTGTAATATGGTTCGCCCGTCGCGGGGTTAACCGACAGCGGTCCTGTCGAGCCGTAGCATGAGCCGATGATGTTGGCGCAGATGATGAATCTGTCGGCCGGGTCGAGGAAACATCCGTCTTCGACCGTGTGGGGCCACCAGTCGGCGACGTCGCTGTTGGCTGTCAGGGCGTGGCAGACCCAGACGACATTGTCGCGGGCGGCGTTGAGGCTGCCGTAGGTGTGATAGGCGATGTCGAGCGAGGGCAGGGTCGCGCTCGATTCGAGGGTGAACGGCCTGTCGCTGTGGAATATTTCGGGTGTTGCCATCCGTGTCAGATGTGGGTGAATGCCTGTTCGAAATCGGCGATTATGTCACCGGCGTCCTCGAGGCCGAGCGAGATACGCAGCAGTGTCGGGGTGACGCCGGCTTTCTCGAGGTCTTCGGCGCTGAGCTGCTTGTGGGTTGTCGATGCCGGATGTGTCACGACGGTGATAGAGTCGCCGATCATCGTCATGTGGGCCGCCAGCTGCAGGGCCTCGACGAAACGAACGGTGCTTTCGACCGTACCCTCGAGCTCGACGTTTAGCACTGCCGAGGCGCCGAATTTATAATATTTGCGGGCGTTGCTGTATCCGGGATGGTCCTCGAAGCCAACGTAGCTGACTTTCTTAACCTTGGGGTGTGTCTTGAGGTATTCGGCGAGGCGGCGTGTCGATTCGATCTCATGGCGGACGCGCAGCGACAGCGTCTCGAGACCGATGGCCATCAGGTAGCTGTCGAATGCCGAGGGGCATGCGCCGAGGTCGCGCAGGCCGTCGACACGGCATTTGACGATGAAGGCCGCCGGGCCGAAAGCTTCGTATAGATTTAGGCCGTGATAGCCCTCTGACGGGCCGTCGACAGCGGGGAATTTGCCGCAGCTCCAGTCGAAGTTGCCTCCGTCGACGATGATGCCGCCCATGGCCGTGCCGTGGCCGTTGATCCATTTTGTCGCGCTGTCGACGACGATGTTGGCGCCCCAGTCGAATGGGTTGCATAGATAGCCGCAGGCGCCGAACGTGTTGTCGACGATGAACGGTATCTGTTTGCGGGCGGCCAGTTTGCCGAGACCCTCGAGGTCAGGAACGTAGCATGTCGGATTGCCCATGCTCTCGGCGAAGATTGCGCGTGTCCGGCTGTCGACAAGGGCCTCGAACGCCTCGGGGTCGGGGCTTTCGGCTATGCGGACCTCGATGCCGAGCTTGTCGAGTGTGTGGCGGAAGAGATTGTATGTGCCGCCATAGAGATATGGCGAGGCGACGATGTTGTCGCCGGCTGCGGCAAGGTTGGTGATGACGATGAGCGTGGCCGACATGCCTGAGGCTACAGCCAGGGCGCCGACGCCGCCATAGAGGGCTGCGACGCGGGTCTCGTAGGCCGAGGTCGTCGGATTCTGCAGGCGGGTATAGATATTGCCCGGTTCGGTGAGGTTGAAGAGCGATGCCGCGTAATCGCAGCTCTTGAAGCGATAAGCCGCTGTGGGATAGATGGCAAGGCCGCGTGAGCCTGTTTTTTCGTCTTTGTCGAGACCGGCATGTATCTGTCGGGTCTCAAACTTCAGTTTGCTGTAGTCCATGATAGTAAAAAAACGTCCGGCTGGGTTGACCGGCCGGACGCGATATGTTGTAAAGTTATGAAAAAATTCGTTGTCTCTACATCCGGCCTTATCGTCTGCGCATGCACATCATACCCATCATCATATCGTTCGACATGACGGCGACAGTGTTGTTATATGATGAGAAGTTTGACATAAACCTGATGTTTTCGCTGCAAAAGTATAATAATAAATTTGAATCTGCAACAAAAAAATCAAATTTCGACAAAATCAGTTATGATCGCGGCGGCATTCTCATATATAATAAGCGTTAAAAAATTTTGAGGAGCGGCGCGATTGTTGTAACTTTGCGGCGTAGTTGGCGGATGGCCTTGAGGCCGCGAACCGACAGTGGAAAAATTTGGCTGCTTGCAACCACTTGAAAAAATGCTAAAATCGCCCGGCGGCACACCTTCAGCGGTGTGGCTACGGTATTAAAAACAGGTTTTATCATGCAATCATGGATTTGGCGGCGCGCAGGCCTCTGATTTCCATGATTTTTTTTGATATCCAAAACTTACAACACTATGAATTATCTATTTACTTCAGAGTCAGTTTCAGAAGGCCATCCCGACAAAGTGGCCGACCAGATTTCGGATGCTATTCTTGACGAATTTCTCGCCCGCGACCCTTCGTCGAAAGTGGCCTGCGAGACTCTTGTAACCACCGGTCAGGTCATTGTCGCCGGCGAGGTCAAGAGTGAGGCATATGTCGACCTGATGTCGACCACGCGTCGCGTCATCAAGGAAATAGGCTATAACCGCAGCGAGCTGTTTTTTGACGGTGATTCGTGCGGTGTGCTTTCGGCGCTTCACGAGCAGAGTCCCGACATCAACCGCGGCGTCGAGACCGCCGATGCCGTCGACCAGGGTGCGGGCGACCAGGGCATGATGTTCGGCTACGCCACTGACGAGACAGACCTCTATATACCTCTGTCGCTGGCTCTCAGCCACGCCATTGTCAAGGAGCTCGCCAACATACGCCGCGAGGGTGTCGACATGACTTACCTGCGTCCCGACTCAAAGAGTCAGGTGACAATCGAGTATGACGGACAGGGGCATCCTGTCAGGGTGCACACCATCGTCGTCTCGACACAGCACGACGACTTCATCAAGCCCGGCGAGGGCATGACTCAGGATGAGGCCGACCGCAAGATGCTGGCAGTGATTGCCCGCGACGTGCGCGAGATACTGCTCCCGCGCGTCAAAGAAGCCGTGCCTCCCAAGATGCGCAGCCTCTTCGGCGACGATTTCACGCTTTATGTCAATCCGACGGGTAAGTTTGTCATCGGCGGCCCCCACGGCGACACCGGTCTGACCGGCCGCAAGATAATCGTCGACACCTACGGCGGCCACGGAGCCCACGGCGGGGGCGCGTTCTCGGGCAAAGACCCGTCGAAAGTCGACCGTTCGGCAGCTTATGCCGCCCGCCATCTGGCAAAGAATCTTGTCGCCGCCGGCGTTGCCGAGCGTGTGCTCGTCCAGTTGGCATACGCCATCGGCGTCGCCGAGCCGGTGAGCCTGAACGTCAACACCTTCGGCACGGCCAAAGTCGATATGAGCGACGCCGAGATCTCGGCGGTGGTGAGCGGTATGCGCGATGACTTCGACATGCGTCCCCACGCCATCGAACAGCGTCTCAAACTGCGTGCGCCCATCTATCGCGAGACAGCGAGCTACGGACACGTCGGACGTACAAACCGCACGGTCACCAAACATTTCGGCCATCAGGGCGAGAAGCCTTTCAGCCTCGAGGTAGAGCTTTTCACCTGGGAAAAATTAGACAAAGTTGATGCCATACGCGAGAAATTCAACTTGAAGTTTTGATTGATAGCGAAAAAAATGTATCTTTGTGCGCTTAAATGCGCCCATTCCGCGCGCTGACAGACCGATCAGAAACAAAAACAAATAAAAATACAAAAATCTAAATGGCAACCTTAGAAAAAATCAGAAGCAAGTCAGTGCTGCTGTTCGTAATCATCATCGTGGCATTGCTTGCATTTATTCTCGGCGACTTCCTCACCTCGGGCCGCACTTATTTCGGTTCGGGAATGACTGTCGCTCAGGTAGGTGACAAGAAAGTAGACTATCACCACTATCAGGCCCGTCTCGAACAGGCCAACGAGCAGATGCGCAACCAGAACCAGAACGTCGACGGCGATGAGCTGTCTCAGAACGTCATCAACAGCCTGCTCTTCGAAGAACTCCTCAAACAGGAATATCAGGATCTCGGCCTCCGCGTCTCTGACAAAGAGATTTCAGAGGCCATGACCGGCGTGATGCCTCACCGCAACGCACAGCAGTTTATCTACACTGTCTCGCGTCAGCTCGGTCTCGAGAATCCCTCAGGCAAGGAAGTGCTCGACCGCATCAACAATCCGGCCAAATATAACCTCCCCGTCGAGGCCGGCCAGCAGCTCAAGGCTCTTTGGGCCGCAACAGAGGCCGATGTCGAGAACGCCATGCTTCAGGAGAAATTCTACCGTCTCGTAGGTGGCCTCTTCACGGCAAACACCCTCGACGCCAAGAGTGTCTATAACGACAACGCCACCACACGCCACATCTCATACGTCTCCAAACCCGCCGCCACAGTGCCCGACACAGAGGCCGAGGTCACAGACGCAGACATCAAGGCTCAGTGGGACAAGAACAAAAACAACTACCGCATCGACGAAGAGCTTCGCGAAATCGACTATATATATGTCGTCATCGAGCCTTCGCAGGATGATATCGTCGCCGGCCAGCAGGTTGTCGAGAACGCTCTCGCCGCCCTCAACTCCGGCGAAGGTCTCAACGGCGTCGACAGCGACTCGCGTTTTGTCGTCACACGCGCCACAGCTCCTCTGTCGAAGATTTCTGACACCCGCGTCAAGAACTTCATCGACACCACAGCCGCCGGCACAGCCAAGGTCATCGTATCGCAGCGTGACAAATACACTCTCGCCAAAATCCTCGGCGTGACAAACGACGTCGATTCAATCAACGTGTCGATGATTGCTCTCGCATCGCCCGAGAAAGCCGACACCGTGATGACAGCTCTCGCCAACGGCGCCAAATGGGCTGACTTCGCCGAAACCGACTTCTCTCAGGCTCAGGACAGCATCTGGACATCGCTCGTCAGCCTCGGCGGCGCAGACACCAAGATCAAGGACGCGCTGCTCAACGCCACCGTCGGCCAGCCTTTCGTCATGACAGACAGCATCAACGGCAACGTCTACTCGCAGATTTACCGCGTCAACGCCCGCCGCTCACCCGTGCCTGTCTATGACTATGCGGTCATCAACTACACGATCGATCCCTCGAACGCAACACTTGAGAAACTCTCAAACGACCTCCGCACATTCATTTCTGCCAACTCGTCGGCTGACGACTTCACCGCCAACGCAGCCGAAGCAGGCTTTATGGTGCTTCCCGATCTCGTCGGCGCATCTCATCCCCACATCGCCAACATCAGCGACAGCCGCGGCGCCGTCAAATGGGTCATGGAAGGCAAGAAGGGTCAGGTGTCACCTGTTATCCAGGATAACAAACAGTCTTATCTGATGGCTATCGCAATCAAAGACATCTATGACGGTGAATATCTCCCGTGGGATTGCTACCAGATCAAAAACCAGCTGCGCGCACGCGCCATCACAGACAAGAAACTCGACAAACTCATGGCCGACTATCAGGGCAAAGCCGGTGACATCAACGGCTATGCAGCAGCAATGGAGCTTCCCGTCGCTCAGGCCGACATCATCTTCAGCTCACCCCGTGTCGCTTCGATCGGCGTAGGCGAGAGCGCCCTGCAGGGTCAGATCGCGTCTGCTGCCGAGAAGAGCCTCGTAGGCCCCGTCAAAGGCAACAACTCGGTAGTTGTCTTCGTCGTAGACTCTGTCTCTGACGAAAGCCGTCCCTATGACTTCGACGAATATGCCGGTACATTCAACCGCACGATGGGCATCGGTCTCTTCGATCCCTTCACTCTCCTCGTCGGCAAAGAGAACATCAAGAACAACTCGCTCAACTTCATCAACAGCGCAGTTGCCGAATAATAATCGCTCAGGCGATAACTTACAGCGAGGCCGCGTCGTAAACCACGACGCGGCCTCGTTTGTATTATAATAGCTAAAAATAGCTGTATTAGCCGATTATTCTTCAACCGGTCTGAGGATATAGAGCGGCGATGATTTGAAGCGTGGAAGGGCCGAGAGGCGCAGTGCCTCGCCTGAGACGACCGAGTCGTCGGTGACGACGCTGATATTGCGTTCGGCAAGCCGCTCTCTGACGGCGGCGAGAGCTATCTCGGGGGCGTTGTTGTCCTGACTGAGATGACAGAGATAGACTTCGCGGAGGACGGGCGTCCAGATGTCGGCGAGATAGCGTGCAGTCACCATATTGTCGAGATGGCCCGTGTCTGATATTATGCGGGCCTTCAGATACTCGGGATAGCGGCCGCGGCGCAGCATGTCGAGGTCATAGTCGCTCTCGATCATCAGATAATTGGCGCGGCGCATGTAGTAGTCGGCCCGTTCGGTTATATAGCCCGTGTCGGTGGTGACTACAAAAGTCAGACCTTCGGCGCTTATCGAGAAACCGACATTGTCGCTGCCGTCGTGAGAGGTTTCGAACGGGGTGACGGTCATGCCGGCGACCTCAAAGGGGAATTCCTTGTAGATGGCGTGATGGTAGTCTTTGATGCGGCGCGATATGTTATGGCGCCGCAGCAGGCCGTTGAGGGTCTTCGGCGTGCAGTAGAGCAGGGTCGAGGTGCGGCGCCGCAGCAGCGAGTAAGCATATTTGACATGGTCGCTGTGGTCGTGGGTCAGTATGATGCCCTTGATGCTGTCGATGTCGATGCCGTTGTGCAGCAGCTGGTCGGTGACATAGTTGTTGTCGACGCCGGCGTCTATGAGTATGCCGCCGGAGCGGGTGCCGATATACGCGCAGTTGCCGCTGCTGCCGCTGCCGAACGATATGAATTTGACGTGGCGTCCCGGACTGGCGGCCGCGGTGTCGACACTCAGGCTTCTGGCGGTCTCTTTGGCCTCGGTGGCGTGGCGGTGGCGCGTGATGATGTCGGCGGCGATGTCGCTGCGGTTGATGTCAATCCCGATGTCGTCGAAGAGCGACGGCAGTTCTTCGAGCTGGCGGCTTATGCGGCGCGGCTGTTTCATGACTGGCTGTAGAGCAGAAAGATTGTCGGTATTTTGTCGTAGTTATACGAAGCTTTCTTCCACTGTGACAGCGGCCGGGTTATTATCGACTGGCGCGAGCAGGTGATGTCTGAGGCGACGCAGAGACGGAAGTCGCCGGGAAGCCGTTCGCAGAGGTCGGCGATGAGGCGGTTGTTGCGGTAGGGCGTCTCGATGAAACCAAGCTGGTTGATCTTGGCAAACACGCAAAGTGAAGAAATCAAACCGATGTTAGGACCTTCAGGAGTCTCGATCGGACAAAGACGACCGTAGTGGGTGTAGTGCACGTCACGCACCTCGAAACCGGCACGCTCACGCGACAAACCACCGGGACCCAGCGCAGACATACGGCGCTTGTGGGTAATCTCGGCAAGCGGGTTGGTCTGGTCCATGAACTGGGACAGGGCGTTCGTTCCGAAGAACGAGTTGATAACGGAAGATATTGTCTTGGCGTTGATCAGGTCGATCGGAGTGAATACCTCATTGTCACGAACGTTCATGCGCTCGCGGATGGTACGTGACATACGTGCCAGACCGATAGCGAACTGGTTGGACAACTGCTCGCCTACCGTACGTACGCGACGGTTGCTCAAGTGGTCAATATCATCGACATCCGCCTTCGAGTTAATCAACTCGATCAGATATTTGATAATCTCAATAATGTCTTCCTTCGTGAGGACGCGAACGTCCATGTCGGTCGTCAGGTTCAACTTCTTGTTGATACGATAACGGCCTACATCACCCAAGTCATATCTCTTTTCAGAGAAGAACAGGTTATTGATAACCTCGCGTGCACTGGCATCATCGGCAGGGTCTG
>USIN01000010.1 GCA_900554715.1 uncultured Bacteroidales bacterium | reverse complement strand
AGGCCGAAAGCGACAGCAGGATGATGGCCGGATTGAGTCCCATCGCCTTACCCATAATCTTAGGAGTGAGAAAGAGGTCCTGAATACATTGTACTATAATATATACGGCCATACACGACCACCATATGGTCCAGAAATCGACGTTGGAGTCAGCGCTGTAGACGAGGCAGAGCAGCGTCGTCGGCACAATGGATATGAGCTGGAGATAAGGCACCATGTTGAGCAGGCCGATGAAGAGGCCGAGCACGACGGCGAGCGGCAGCCCGACGATGATAAAACCGATGCTGAAGAGCACCCCGACGCAGAGCGCCACGAGTGCCTGGCCGCGAAAGTAATGGTTCATGCTGTTTTTGACGTCGTTGCCGATACGGTAGGCGCCCGAGCGGTATTTCGGTGGCACCATGCGCTTGAAGCCCCGCAGAAGCCGTTCGTAGTCGAGCATGATAAAGACGACATAAAGCACGATGATAAACCAGTTGAACAGACCGAGGACAAAGTCGAGGCCGCCGCTTACAAAACGGACGGCGATGTCAAAGAGGTTCTGTATGTCCTGACTCGTCATCTGCTCGGAGAGCGACTTGAAGTCAATCGTGCGCTTGAGATAGTCGTGAAACGCCTCGGGTATAAACGCTATCTGCCCCGAAGTCTCGGCATAACGGCGTATGAACTGCGCGACCTGATGCATCTCGTCTATAACCGCCGGGACGAAGAAGATGCAGATAACGACCAGGATCAGTATGGTCTCGAATAGGGTCATGAATATCGGCAGCAGGCGCGAGCGAACTCTGAGCAGCCGCCGGTTATACTGCACGAACGGCTCGAGCATATAGGCGATAAGCCACGCCACACAGAATGGCAGAAGCACCGACTTGAGGACATCGACAAGCCAGACGGCGCAGAAAAGCGTGGCAATCGTTATCAACAGACGGACGACGCGGTCGAATGTAAACGGACGCGAAAACGGACGGCGGGAGGTGTTTTCAGCCTGATTCGCCGCCGGCATTGCGCCTTTCAAATCATTTTGCATTGCGGTTTTATGTTTTTGGTCTCTTTTTGTTTTCAAAGTTAATGTTTTTACATTAATTTTGCGCACAATAATTCTGAAAAACAAAAAACAATCATTACCACAAATGAAAGAACAGATTCAAAAAGCGCTCAACGACAAGGCTTGGGCTCGCTGGACGGCTCTGATACTCATCGCTTCGATGATGTTCTTTGCCTACATGTTTGTCGACGTCATGTCGCCGCTGAAATCACTGCTTGAGGAGAAACTCCATTGGGACAGCGCCGCTTTCGGCACCTACGCCGCGTCGGAATATTTTCTCAACGTCTTCTTTTTCTTCCTGATTTTTGCCGGAATCATCCTCGACAAAATGGGCATACGCTTCACCGGCATCCTGTCGGCGTCGCTCATGGTCATCGGCGCCTCGATCAAGCTGGTCGGCGTCAGCGACTGGTTTGCATCGACCGAGCTTTGTCTCTGGCTTGATTCGTGGTGGGTTTCGTTCCCCGGCAGCGCCAAGATGGCGTCGCTCGGCTTCATGATTTTCGGCTGTGGCTGCGAGATGGCCGGCACGACGGTCTCAAAGGCTATCGCCAAATGGTTTGAAGGCAAAGAGATGGCGCTTGCCATGGGTGTCGAGATGTCGATAGCCCGCCTCGGCGTATTCGCCACGATGTGGATTTCGCCGCTGATTTCTAACAAATTCGACCAGTCGGTGCTCGCGCCTCTGGCATTCTGCACCGCCCTGCTCGTCATCGGTCTGCTCTGCTATGTCGTCTTCTCGGTCATGGACACCAAGCTCGACCGCGAGCTTGCCGCCGAAGGCAAAGCCAAAGGCGCCGAAGCCTCGGACGAAGAATTCCATATCTCAGATCTCGGCAAGATATTCTCAAGCAAGATGTTCTGGCTCGTCGCCCTGCTCTGCGTGCTTTATTACAGCGGCATTTTCCCCTTCCAGCGCTATGCGCCCAACTACGTCCAGGAGACTCTCAATGTCAGCGCCGAGACAGCCTCGCGTCTGTTCAGCGTCTTCCCCATCCTGGCGATGGTGCTCACCCCCTTCCTCGGCGCGTTCCTTGACTATAAGGGCAAAGGTGCGACAATGCTCATCATCGGCGCAGTCATCATGACCTGCTGCCATCTCGGATTCGCCTTCCTGCTTCCCGCCGTACCTCAGGTATGGCTCGCCGTAACGCTCATCCTCGTCCTCGGCGTCTCGTTCTCACTCGTGCCCGCAGCTCTCTGGCCCTCAGTGCCCAAGATCATCGACGCCAATATTCTCGGCTCGGCCTACTGCCTTATCTTCTGGATTCAGAACATTGGTCTCTGCCTCGTGCCCCTGCTTATCGGCGAGACACTCGACGCCACCGGCGGCTACCGCGTGCCGATGCTCATCTTCGCGTCATTCGGCGTGCTGGCCATCATCTTCGGCGTATGGCTCAAAGTGCTTAACAGCCGACACAACTATGGCCTCGAAGCACCCAACGTCAAGAAGAACGCGGATGTCCTCGCCGCCGAAACCGAATCTGCTGAAGAATAACACCTGATTTCAACCCATACCTTTTAACGGGCGCTGTCACATAACCGACAGTGTCCGTTTTCGTTTCGGTATGAAATGATCTGTTTTTATCTCAAAACTTATTTTTTTACATAAATTAATTTTTTATTAAATAATAATCGTTACCTTTGCAATCAGATATTGTTACTAATGCCGTGACAGACAGTTCACCACAGACCTACAATTATTGACTGAAACAACTTACGAAGTAATCATAACCAGCTTCAGTAAAAAACTACACAATCGAGTATATATTTTTTAGATTCAATTATCCTCAGACTATTTAAATTCACATACATAACAACCTGTAAACCATCCAATATACAATTATTTATTAATACCTAAAATCAACTTTATGAACAAACTACTGCGCAACATGGCATTGACCTCGTTGTTTGTCCTGCCTTCATTTTCGGTTTCGGCCGAGCTTCAAGGCAAAGGCACTGAGACCGAGCCATATCTCATCACGTCTGCGTCCGATTTGTGCGAGGCCTACAATTATGTCTCGGGACAGGACATCAAGGTCTATTTCGTCCAGACTGCCGACATCGACATGGCAGGCGTGACAGAATACCACGCCATCAGCGGTCACAACGGTCTTTATCTGAGCAAAATCTATTATGACGGTCAGAACCACACCATCTCCAACTTCGCGCCCGCAGACCATCCCGCCAACAATCCCCAGAGCACTTGCTACTGCACCTCTATCTTCGGCGTCCCCTCGGGATGGATCAAAAATCTCGGTGTTGTCGACGCAAAAGTCGAGACAGTACAGGGTGCCGGTGTCCTCGGTGCCTACGCCGGGTTCAGCAACGCCGCGAAGCTCTCTGTCGAGAACGTTTATGTGACCGGATCGGTGACCGGAACAGGCGGTTACACCGGCGGTCTGTTCGGCACAACCGGCAACGAGGTCACTCTCACAAACTGCTATTTCAACGGCTCGGTAAACGGCAAGTCGTATGTCGGCGGACTGATCGGACGCGCACGGAACAAGATAACCCTCAACAACTCGTATGTCGCCGGTACTGTCGCCGGTGCCGATGAATCGGCCAAGACCGCCCTGGTGGCTTCGTCCGACAAAAACAACATCGCCGTCGAGGCTAACGGCTTCGTCGCCTTCAACTCAGGTGCTGACAACGCATTCATCGGCTGCACCGCTACAGGTGACGTCGACATCGCCACTGAAGAGAACAAAGAAGAAATGATAGCCAAAGTACAGACCTGGGAAGCTTTCAACGAAAGAAAACGTTACGAAAACTACCCGGCTCTCAATTGGCAGGAAAACGCTGTCGACGGCATCGTTGACATCGTTGATGACAACAGCGAGAACAATGCACCCGCTGAATACTACAACCTGCAGGGTGTCAAGGTAACCAACCCGGCTGCCGGCATATATATCGTACGCCGCGGCAACAAAGTTACTAAAGAATATATCCGCTGACAGATATAAACCATTAAGCAAAAAGGAGGTGGACCCGTTGAGGTTCACCTCCTTTATATTTTACAGCCCCTAAACGTGACCGCCTCCCGCTTCGTCCGACGATATACAAAAAAATCCTGCAATTAATAAACATGCAGGAGATTAACTCTGTTTGGGTTAATAACCCGGTGATTTTTGCCATCCATATTGAACGTGCATTAATTGTCGTAGCTGTCCCGTATTTGTCCCGTTTGCTTCAGGATGCGCTCTGCCCATTCTACAATTTCATCCACATACTGTTTTACCAACACTCCATTGCTTAGTCTATATTGCAGAGCGGCCATTGCATTGTCGACGGAATTGTCGTATACATATAGTCTGTCGACTATCGGTGCTATTAAGCTGCAGTTGATAATTGATTTTTGGTAGCGGCTTATTATTTTTGATATCGAAACCTCGTGCCCTCCTTCCATTACTCTGTTTGCAATCCTGGACGCGTTGATTGCAGGAGACGATGCGGCAATAAAAAACAGCCTTATGAAAAAACCGGCCGCTTTTGCCCTTACTATGAAATCAATCTTATCTTTGGCAGAAAACACGGTTTCGAACACAAAAGAACGCCTCTCCCGGAGGCAACCTTCTCTGAGGTTTTCACAATGTTGTGCTGCTTTGAGAACTGACTCCGTTGAGTTCCAGTCGCCGAATTTCTCCTGGGCAATAATATCGGGATTGATATATAAAATTCCTTACCGACCACTCATGGTGAAGGAATTGAGTGGTTATTGTAGTCTTGCCGGAACCGTTAGGACCAGCTATTATTATCAGCTCAGGAGACTTATCAGAAGATTCCATTCCGTGCATTTTCTATACGCCGTGCAACTTTTGAATGTTCTATGGCATACAGTCGCTCATATTGTTCATCATATTTTATTCGAGCCTCCTTAGCACGTTTTCTCACGTCAGCCAACGCGGCTTTCATGATAGCGTCCAACTGGTCATCGGTTGGATCTTCACCACTCATAAATCTATATGAATTCAGTTCTTGTTCGCTCATATTGTCCCGTATTTGCCTCGTTTATAATTGCAAATTTAATAGATATAACACTGAAATACAAATATATGTGCGATAAATTTTCAAACCCATTAATACGGCCTGTCCCGTTTTTGTCGCGACTGCAAACAAAAATTGCTTGCAAATCAATAATTTGCAAGCAATTAGTCATGATGAGTCGGGGTGAGAAGACTCGAACTTCCGACCTCCACGTCCCGAACGTGGCGCGCTGCCAACTGTGCTACACCCCGTAGCCTTTGTAAGCGACTGCAAAGGTAGTCGTTTTTTTTTATTTCAGAAACTTTTTTGACAGGAATTTTTCAAACCTCAGACATAAAACTTACCTTTGTCAACCGCCGGCTATACGTCAGACAACTGTTAAAGCACCCGAATCGACGCTAAAACGCCGCTTTATCGGCATATTTTTGACACGACTGTGCGTTTTTGTTAAGAAAAAACACTATATTTGCGAGCTGAAAACAACCGAATTATTATTTAACCATTTATAACATATCTATTATCACATGCAAAGCAAAGGATCATTAGGTAGCACCGTTGCAGGCGTGATAGCGGTTTTTCTCGTACTGGTATGTCTGTTCTACCTCTCGTTCTCGTTCATTTCGAACAAACACGAGAAAGCGGCAGCCCAGTATGCGTTAGAGCTGTCAGGCGACAACGATGACACCGCTTACAACCAAGCCTACAAACACTACATGGACTCGCTCGGCGAGGAAAAAGTTTATCTTGGCTACACACTCAACGACGTACGCAAATGGAGCGTCGGCCTCGGCCTCGACCTCAAAGGCGGTATGAACGTCATTCTGCAAGTCGACATGCCCGACATGCTACGCTCGATGAAAAGCGGCGATACAGATTCTGTCTTCGAATCAGCCATCGCAGCAGCAAACAGCCAGATTGCCGAACACAAGACCGACGATTATGTAGGCGCCTTTGTAAACGAATATCGCCAGCGCAAACCCCAGGCCGACTTCTCGGTTATTTTCCAGGGTCTCATCCCCTCGGGTTCTGACGACAACGCCGTGCGCACAAAACTCAAATCAGAAGTCAAAGACCGTGTCGACAACTCGGCCACAAACGTTCTCCGCAACCGTATCGACCAGTTCGGCGTCGTGTCGCCCAACATCCAGGTCCTTCAGGGCAAAGACGGACAGATACTCCTCGAGCTCCCGGGCGTCAAAGACCACGAGCGCGTCCGCGAACTTCTCCAGCGTTCGGCTAACCTCGAATTCTATGAGACATATACCGCACAGCAGGTCAACGGTGCCCTTCAGGCTACTGTAAACCGTCTGGCAAATGACTCGACCATCAACGTCGCTCCTCTCGCCATGCTGCTGCAGGCTCCCGGCTACGGCGCCACCGTCGGCTATGCTCCCGACGCCCGCGCAATGGCTCAGATCGATGCCATCCTCGCAACTCCCACTGCCAAATCACTGCTTCCTTCAGACCTCCGTCTGCGCTGGTCTGTAAAGCCTACTGTCCACATCGACCCGGCTACAAAACAGGAAGTCAACCTCGGTTACGCCCTCTACGCGCTGCGCGCCACCGGCGGCAAGCCCGCTCTTGACGGCAAAGCAGTCAGCGACGCATCGTCAAACTACGACAACTTCCGCGGCAACGAGGTATCGATGCGCATGAACTCTGAAGGCGCACGCGCATGGGCCCGCATCACAGCCGCCAACGTAGGCCAGCAGGTTGCCATCGTCCTCGACGATCAGGTCTACTCTGCACCCAACGTCAACCAGGCTATCGAAGGCGGTCAGTCGTCAATCACAGGCGACTTCACCCTCGACGAAGCAAAAGACCTCGCCAACGTGCTCAAGTCAGGCAAGATGGACGCCAAGGTCCATATCATCAGCGACATGGTGATCGGTCCGTCACTCGGCGCTCAGGCTATCCAGTCAGGCTTCATATCGTTCATGGTCGCCCTCGTGCTCCTCATGATCTTCATGATTGTGTTCTACGGCTGGATTCCCGGCTGCATCGCAAACATCTGCCTCGTATTCAACCTCTTCTTTACATTCGGCATCCTCGCGTCATTCCAGGCCGTCCTCACCCTCTCGGGTATCGCCGGTATCGTACTCTCGCTCGGTATGGCAGTCGACGCCAACGTGCTTATCTTCGAACGTTCTAAAGAAGAACTCAAAGCCGGCAAGAACCTCCGTCAGGCTATCGCCGACGGTTACAGCAACGCTTTCTCGGCTATCTTCGACTCTAACCTCACATCAATCATCACAGGTGTCATCCTGCTTCTCTTCGGCACAGGCCCCATCAAAGGCTTCGCCACTACCCTTATCATAGGTCTTGTCTGCTCATTCTTCACCGCAGTGTTCCTGAGCCGTCTGTTCTTCAAATGGTTTGGCAACTCAAAGGCTTTCGCAGGCATCACCTTTACAACCGGTGCTTCACGCCACATGTTTACCAACGCCCACTATAACTTCCTGGGCGCCCGTAAAATCAGCTTCAGCATCGCCGGCATCTTCGTGCTCATCGTAATCGCTTCGCTGTTTGCCCGCGGCCTTAACCAGGGCATCGACTTCTCGGGCGGCCGCAATTATGTTGTGAAATTCGAACGCCCCGTCAGCACCACCGAACTCCAGGAAGCTCTCGCGCCCCAGTTCCCCGGCGCTTCGACATCGGTCATCACCATCGAAAGCTCTAACCAGGTGCGCGTATCGACCAACTATAAGATCACTGAAGAAAACGCAGGCACCGAAACCGAAATCACCGACAAACTCTTCGAAGCCCTCAAGCCTTATCTCCGCGACGGCATGACAGCCGAAGAATTCTCGACCACCGACGCAAGCCAGGGCATCGTCAGCTCGCAGAAAGTAGGTCCGACCGTGGCCGACGACATGCGTACCGAAGCATATATAGCCGTCATCATCGCCCTCATCGCGATGTTCCTCTACATCCTGCTCCGCTTCCGCAACGTCGCCTTCTCGATCGGCGCCCTCGCTGCCGTGGCCTTCACTGCCTTCTCGATCATCGGCTTCTACTCGCTCTTCTACGGCATCCTGCCCTTCGCGATGGAAATCGACCAGACATTTATCGCCGCCATCCTGACAGTCATCGGCTATCAGATCAATGATACCGTGGTCGTCTTCGACCGTGTGCGCGAGAACGTCGGCCTCTATCCCAAACAGGATTTCTTCACGACAATCAACAAGTCAATCAACTCGACACTCGGTCGTACGATCATGACTTCTTGCTCGACACTGCTCGTGCTCCTCTGTATCTTTATCCTCGGCGGTGACTCTATCCGCAGCTTCACCTTCGCAATGCTCTTCGGCGTAATCATCGGCACCCTCGCCACTATCTACGTCGCATCGCCCGTGGCTTACCTCACAGACGCACGCCGCAACGCTAAAAAATAATCGCGACGCCATAAGGCATCACTACTGATACAACAACAGGGACGACCGACACCGGCCGTCCCTGTTTCTTAATATATAAGCTTCCGGTAGTGAAATCCGCGTTTCAATCGTTGTCATAATCGAGAGCCATATAATGCTCACGGGGATGATCGCATGCAGGACATTCTACCGGCGGTTCTGTACCTTCATAGACATAACCGCAGACGAGGCACTGCCATTTTATCGGTTTCTCACGTTTCCAGACCGTACCTTCCTTGACCTGTTTGAGATAGCGGTTGAAACGGCGTTCGTGGCGCAGCTCGATTTCGGCAATGGCTCTGAAATGCTCGGCTATCTCGGTAAAGCCTTCTTCATCGGCTATGCGGGCTGACTGAGTATACTGGTCGACGCCTTCGATACGTTCGCTGCGGGCTGCCTGCGCGAGATTGGACGCAGTGTCGCCTATGGTGCCGGCCGAAACTTTTAACTGT
The DNA here is from genome assembly GCA_900554715.1 of uncultured Bacteroidales bacterium. Classification (GTDB taxonomy): domain Bacteria; phylum Bacteroidota; class Bacteroidia; order Bacteroidales; family Muribaculaceae; genus CAG-873. The sequence continues at coordinate 9,327 of USIN01000010.1, read as the reverse complement.
ATGTCGACATCTCCGCCTTCGAGATATTTGAAGAAGACTTTGCTGTGACGCAGTTCGTTAGCCGCAGTCTCGTCAAAAATGCGCGCAATCGGGAAGTAACTTTCTTTTGTAGCCTGAGCGCTATAATAGGTATAGCGTGTATAGGCTTCTGATTCACTGACATAGGCATCAATCAGGCATTTTTCAGTCTTTGTGCCTCTGATGCTTTTTTTTGCTGTTGTCATAATATCATAAGGTTTAATCGGTTTATATTCCTTTTATCTCTATCTATAACCACTGCATTATATAAAATGTTCTTTCGGCGATTGCGCTAAAACCATTATTTTGGCGTATATTTGTAGCAGATGAAATTATACCGCAGACTCAGATATGGCCGCACTCTGATTGCAGCCGCCGCATGGACCGCAATAACAATTGCTGTCGCGACCGGCGCATCCTGTTTTCTGAGCCGGTTGCAAATCATAGAGGCCATTGCCGCATGCAGCCTGATATGGATAGCGTTATGGCTCTTGGTGACATTGATTTTCGGTCGCCTCTACTGCTCGACTGTCTGTCCGGCAGGGACTGTCTTCGATATCATCGCGCGGCTGAACCGCCTGACTGCCCGACGCCGGCTGAGATACCACTACAGCTACCGCCGTCCCCTTTCAAAGACCCGCTATAGTTTTCTGGCATTCATTCTCTTGTGTGCCGTGCTCGGTCTGACTGCCGTTATCGCAATTTTTGACCCCTTCAGTTCGTGGAGCCGCATGATTGTCGCTGTCTGCCGTCCCGCGGCTGTCTCTGTCGGCGGCTTCATTGTCGCCGCCGCAACCGCAGTTGTCTGGGTCTCGTTCTCGCTCAGGCGAGGACGACTGCTATGCAACACAGTGTGCCCGGTCGGCACGTTGCTCGGAGCCTGCTCCAAAGCCTCGCTTTTCCACCCCGACATAAACACCGACCTGTGTACAAACTGCGGAGCCTGCAGCGATGTATGCAAAAGCGAATGCATCGACATATTCAGCCACACGATTGACCCGACACGCTGCGTGGTCTGTTTCGACTGCATGGATGTCTGTCCCAACGGGGCTCTGACTTACCGGCGCGGACGCCATCAGCTGTCGATACCCATGTTACAGCCCGTCGGTGAACCGCCGGCGATTTCGACCGCTGACGCCGCAACCACAGACATACGGCCGCTTGACCGCAGGGCGTTTCTGCTGACCGGCGCCGTCCTGGCGTCGTCTTTGGCCACCGAAGCCACAAGCAAAGTGAAACAGCACGCGGCTGCGGCATGTTTGCTGACTCCCCTCAACCCCGTAACGCCTCCAGGCATCAAATCACGACGTGACTTCATGATGCGATGCACAGGCTGCGGCATCTGCGTCACAGCCTGTCCGTCTGGGGTCATTTCCATCTCCGGTATGCAATACAGTCTGCGCAATGCGCTTCATCCCGTTATGGACTTCAGCGACTCGTTCTGCCGCTATGACTGCGTCAGATGTACCGAAGTATGCCCCACCGACGCCCTGACGCCACTGACACCGGCAGAGAAACACAAGACACCCATTGGCAAGGCGCGCATAGACATAAACGCTTGTATCCTATATGCCGACGGGGAAACATGCGGCCGTTGCGCGCGACGATGCCCGACCAAAGCCATACAGATTGCCACCGACTCGTCAAAAGGACGCAGCGCACCACACGTATCACTCGACGAATGCATCGGCTGCGGTGCCTGCGTCTATATTTGCCCGGCGACCCCGATTAAAGCAATTGTCATCGAAGGCATCGAATAAATTACACCCACAGACTCACACCAAGTTATATATGCAACAATATCTCGACCTGTTAAGACACATCAAAGAACACGGCACAGTCAAAAGCGACCGTACCGGCACCGGCACACGCTCGGTGTTCGGCTATCAGATGCGTTTCGACCTCGCAGACGGGTTCCCGCTGCTGACAACAAAAAAGCTTCATCTCAAGTCAATAATCCACGAACTGCTGTGGTTCCTAAAAGGAGACACCAATGTGAAATATCTACAGGACAACGGCGTCAGAATCTGGAACGAATGGGCCGGTCCCGACGGCGATCTGGGACATATCTACGGCTACCAATGGCGTTCGTGGCCCGATTACAACGGCGGATACATCGACCAGATTACTGAAGCCATCGAAACCATAAAGCATAATCCCGACTCGCGACGCATCATAGTCAGCGCCTGGAATGTGGCCGACCTGCCGAACATGAACCTGCCCCCGTGTCACGCGTTCTTCCAGTTTTATGTCGCCGACGGCCGGCTGAGCCTGCAGCTCTACCAGCGCAGCGCCGACTCTTTTCTCGGCGTGCCTTTCAACATCGCCAGCTATGCCCTGCTGCTCTTGATGACAGCCCAGGTCACCGGACTCAAACCCGGCGAGTTTGTCCACACCCTCGGCGACGCGCATATTTATCTCAACCATCTCGAACAGGTCGACGAACAGCTGTCGCGCACACCGCGCAAACTGCCGGTTATGAAACTCAATCCCGAGGTCAAAAATATCTTCGATTTCAAATATGATGATTTCGAACTCGTCGGCTACGACCCTCTGCCGCACATAAAAGCTACCGTCTCTGTATGATGCCGAATATCTCTATCATAGTAGCTCTCGCCTCTGACAACGCCATAGGCCGTCACGGCGACCTGCTCTACCATGTCAGCGCCGACCTGCGCCGTTTCAAAGCCCTGACGACCGGCAACACTATAATCATGGGCCGTAAGACATTCGAATCATTGCCCAAGGGCGCGCTCCCCGACCGACGCAACATCGTCATAAGCCGCGACAGCGGTTACAGGGCAACAGGCGCCGACACATATACATCGATTGAAAAGGCTTTGAAATCATGCCGGCCGGACGACAAGGTCTTCATCATCGGCGGCGCTCAGATCTACCGGCTCGCGATGCCTCTCGCCGACGAGATTCTTGTCACACGCTTTGACCGCACCGAACCCGACGCCGACACATTTTTCCCCGACATCGACATGACGGACTGGGCTCTTGCCGACAGCGGAAAAACAGAAACCGACCCTAAGACAGGTGTCGGCTTCAGATTTGACAGATTTGTACTCCGGAGCAGAATCGAACTGCTATCTAAAGTTTAGGAAACTTCTATTCTATCCGTTGAACTACCGGAGCGTCCCTTGTCGTTTTTCGACACTGCAAAGTTAAGAGTTTAATTCGAGACTGACAAATTTTGCTTATTGTCAGACATTGACTAATTTTGTAATCAGACAATCAACCTATACCAAATGGAAAAATACAACTTTGACACGGTGATCGACCGCCGGGGCACTTCATCGATGAAATATGAAGGTCTCGACGCTGTCTTCGGACGCCATGACGTCTCGCCTCTCTGGATTGCCGACCTCGACTTCGCCGTATGTCCCGACATAGTCAAGACTCTGCGCCAGCGCCTCGACCATCCCATTCTGGGCTACTTCGCATGCCCTGACAGTTACTGGAACGCCGTGATGTCATGGCTCGAGCGCCGCCACGGCCTCAAGACCGAGCGCGAACAGCTCGCCTTTATCCCAGGTGTGGTCAAAGGCATAGGCTATGCGGTCAATTTCTTCTCTCGTCCCGGCGACAGAATCGTCATCCAGCCCCCCGTATACCATCCTTTCAGAATGGTAATTGAGGGCAACGGCCGACAGGTGGTCGAAAATCCGCTTGTCTTTGACGGCGACAACTATACGATGGATCTCGACGGTCTCGAAGAGGCCATCATCCGTGAGAAACCGACGATGATGATTCTCTGCAATCCCCACAACCCCATCGGTATACAGTGGAGCGCGGAAACCCTCGCCCGTGTGGCCGCTATATGCCGCAGCCACGGCGTCACAATCGTCAGCGATGAAATCCACGGCGATCTCGTCCTCTATGGCAAACCGCATATCCCGTTTGTCGACGTCAGCGACGACGCCCGTGCCGTCGGCATCACCCTCGGCGCACCGTCAAAGACATTCAATATTCCCGGTCTCGTCAGTTCATGGGTACTTGTCAAAGATCCGGAGCTGCGCCGCGACTTCTTCCACTGGCTCGAAGTCAACGAATTCAGCGCGCCGATGATGATTTCGGCCCTCGGCGCCGAAGTCGCATACACCCACGGCGAACAGTGGCTTGACGAAATGGTCGGTTATGTCGAAGACAACATCGACTTCGCAGTCAACTTCGTCGACCGCCATATCCCGGGCGTCAGAATCATACGTCCGCAGGCATCGTTCCTCCTCTGGGTCGATTTCAGAGGTCTCGGTCTCTCTCAGAACGAGCTCATGGACCTGCTGCTCGACAAAGCCCACATCGCTCTCAACGACGGCACGATGTTCGGCGCCCAGGGCCTCGGCTTCGCCCGTCTAAACGTCGGCACACCGCGTTCGGTTCTCGCAACAGCTCTCGAACAGATTCGCGAAGCTGTCGTCAACATGCCCGCCCGCGTCAGCACTCCCGACGCAATAAACAGATAGCACAATGGATTTAAGAATCTTACCACCCGACGAAATACTCTCGGCCTCGGTCGAGCTGCCGCTGAGCAAAAGCGTCAGCGCCCGCACCCTCATCATCGACGCCATCGCAGGACTGCCGCTCACGTCCCGTGTGGCTGACTGCGACGACACAAAAGCGCTTGCCGCCGCCCTGTCTGACGACAGTCATGAGATCAATATAGGTGCAGCCGGCACAGCCATGCGCTTTCTCACGGCCTACTATGCCGCGCGTCGGGGATGCGACGTCATCCTCGACGGCGACGACCGCATGCGCCAGCGTCCCGTAGGCCGCCTCGTCGACGCGCTGCGGCGTCTCGGCGCAGACATAAGCTATGCCGGCACAGAAGGCTTCCCGCCTCTAAGAATCAAAGGCACGACACTCTCGGGCGGAGAAATCGACGTCGACGCTTCGGTAAGCTCCCAATACGTCTCGGCCATTATGATGGTCGCCCCGCTCATGAACGCCCCGCTGCGCGTCAATCTTCCCGGCGATGTTGTCTCGAGGCCATATATCACCATGACAGCCAAGATGATGGCTGCCCGCGGCATCGACGTAGACATCAACCCGACACTCATCACCATCGGGTCAGGCAGTTACACGGCCGCCACGACTGAAGTCGAACGCGACTGGAGCGCCGCATCCTACTGGTACGAAATCGCCGCCCTGACCGCCGGATGGGTGACATTGCCGGGACTCTCGCTGCCGTCGCTTCAGGGCGACAGCGCACTCGCCGGACTGTTCCCGCGCTTAGGCGTCCTCACCGAATTCGAGGACGGCGCCGCCGAGCTGTCGGCAACACCCGACCTGTTCTCGCGCTTAGAGCTCGACATGAGCGACACGCCCGACCTTGTTCAGACCTTCGTCGTCACAGCCTGTGCCATCGGCATACCCTTCAGACTGACAGGTGTGTCGACACTCAGAATCAAGGAGACCGACCGCATCGACGCTCTCTGCCGCGAACTGCTGAAAATCGGCTGTGTCGTCAGCGCCGAAGGCGACGACGTGATTTCGTGGGAATGTGTGCGGCGTCCGATTACAGAGCTGCCGCGCATAGACACATACGGCGACCACCGCATGGCCATGGCTTTCGCGCCACTCGCCGTCTTCATCCCCGGCATCATCATAAACGACATCGAAGTCGTCAGCAAGTCATATCCCGACTACTGGAGTCATCTGACCGAAGCCGGATTCAGGCTCATTGACGCAGAAACACCTTTGACTGACATAAACGAAGAAGCATGACAGGCGCACTTATCATCCTCGCAGCACTCATAATCGTCGGCCTGATACTCTATATCAACGAGTACCTCGCGCACAAACGCGACATAGCAGCCGACCCGACCGCCGTAGACCCGAAATCACAGAAAACGGCCGCCGCAGACATTACAACGCCTGAAAACAGTCAGGAATCGCAGGACGAAGAATGCTGCGGCATGCATGTCACCTGCGAGCGCGACTCGCTGCTGACAGCCGTCGCCGACAAAATCGAATATTATGAGGACGAGGAGCTCGACCGCTTTGCCGGACGCGCCGCCGACGCCTATTCACCCGAAGAGACCGACGAATTCCGCGAAGTGCTGCTAACACTCCGCCCGGACGAAATTGCCGGCTGGGCGCGAAGCGTACAGCTGCGAGGCATCACTCTCCCCGCCGATGTGCGCGAAGAGCTTCTCATGATTGTCGCCGAAGCCCGCGCCGCAAAAAACAAGAATCAACAGTCATAAATGTTAGAATATCTCGATTATCCCTTTTTCCGTCTCGCCCTCATCGGCGTGGTGCTCATCAGCATCAGCGCAGCGATGATAGGCACATATATCATCACCCGGCGCCTCGTCGCGATATCGGGCGGCATAACTCACGCCTGCTTCGGCGGTCTCGGCCTCGGCTATTACCTCGGCCTCAACCCGGCTGTAATGGCCGGCGTTTTTGCCATCGGTTCGTCGGCCTGCGTCGAGTGGCTGTCATCAAAATTAAACATGCGCGAGGATTCGGCCATCGCGGTCATCTGGGCCGTCGGCATGGCTATAGGCGTGCTCTTCGTCTTTATGACGCCGGGCTACGTACCCGAGCTAAACTCGTTTCTCTTCGGCAATATCCTGACAATATCGACGGGCGACACTGCGGCCTTCGCCGTGTTCACCCTGCTGTTGGTAACGTTTTTTGCGTTCAGATACCGGCAGATCGTCGCCTGTGCCTTCGACCGCGATTTCGCCACGGTCATCAACCTGCCGGTCAAGTTCATTTCTTACACTATGACCGCCATGATTGCGATATGCATCGTCCTGACGATTAGACTCGTCGGCGTAATGCTGCTCATGTCGATGTTCTCGTTGCCTATGATGACGGCCGAGGTCTTCCACAAGGATTTCGGCAAGATGATGATTCTGTCTGTGATTATATCTGTCTTCTGCGGTGTCGCCGGGCTCTTTGTCGGCACGCTGATTGACGTGCCTTGCTCGGCCATCATCGTCATTATCATGGCCGCTGTCTACCTCGTCGCGCGCGTCTGCAAGACCGTCATACGCCGGCACGTCAGAACCCGGGCACTCGCTCTCACAGTAAGTCTCTCAGCCTCGTTTCTTCTCGCTTCGTGTATCACCGACGACACAGACACAGATGTCATCAGCGTCGGTGACCCCCTGCCCGATTTCAGCGTCACTCTCGACAACGGTGCGACAGTCACCACCGGCGACCTGAAGGGTCACGTGTCACTGATACTGTTCTTCTCGACCAAATGCAGCGACTGCCGCGAGGTTGTACCCATTGTCGACCACATCTACGAGAGCTATGCCGACTGCGTCAGCTTCGTCGCCATAAGCCGTGCCGAAGGTCCTGAGGAGGTCGCCCGATTCTGGAACGAATTCGGTCTGACGATGCCGTATGCCGCGCGTCCCGACCGCGAGATTTACAACCTCTTTGCCACGTCGGTCGTTCCACGCATCTATATCAGCGACGCCGCGGGCATCGTGCGGTACATCATGACCGACAGCCCCAATCCCGACGAAGCGACAATCACCTCAGCCCTCGACAAACTCCTCTAAACTGCCGCCTACAAAATATTTTTTCAAAAAATTCTCTGAAAAAAATTTGGTTTATATTATAAACCGATTTATATTTGCAGTCGAAATCTATCAAGGACGGCAACGCGCGAGCACTTCCTTATTTTTTTCAAAATATAGTTTATAATATAAACCACTTTAAAACTACAGTCATGGAAGAAAAAAATCTTACGGAAAAGGAGAGCCTCGAGCTGATTGCCCGCATGATCTCCAAATCGAAAAAACGCCTTGAAATCGGCGACGGCAACGTCTTTTTATATTGGGGCACACTCTCAGTCGTCATCGGCATTGCCGTGTGGGTGGCAGTTGCCACTACGCTCAATCCGGCATGGAACGGTCTCTGGGGTCTCATGGGCATCGGTGCGCTCTTTAACTATAAAAAGGCCAAGGAAGCAAAGGAACGGGGATACACATCATACACAGACAAAGTATGCTCTACAATCTGGATCAGCTTCGGTTTCATCTGTCTCGCAGCTTTGATAATCTGCACGGTACTAACCTTGTGCTATGACAAACATCCGTGGTTTATCATGTTTATCACCGCCGTACTCGGCTGCGGCAGCGGCTGCATAGCAACCGGCGCCGTAATAGAGATACGCTCGCTGATTTTCGGCGGAATATTCAGCTCAATCTTCGGCTGCGCCCTCGTTGCATGTCTGATCTGCGGCATCTCTGTCACATGGAACATCACCATGGCGTTATTCATTCTCTCGTTCATACTAATGATGGTCATTCCCGGCCTTGAAATGCGTTACATAGCCAAGAAAGAACAATGAAAGAACTCGATCCGCTGCTCCACTCGCAGCTGCGCCTTGCCATAATGTCGCTGCTGATGAATGTCGACGAGGCCGACTTTGTCTACCTTCGTGAAAAAACCGAATCGACGGCGGGCAATCTCAGCGTCCAGCTCGACAAACTGTCATCCGCCGGCTACATCTCAGTCGAAAAAGGCTTCGCCGGCAAAAAGACACGCACCGTCTGCCGCATCACCGACACCGGACGCACGGCCTTCATCACCTACGTCAACACATTGAAAGAATACCTCAATCTATAAATTCTCTCTTAACAATCTGTAAAAACATGTCAAGACCGGCACCGAAAAAAGTGCCGGTCTTGACGCGCATAATATAATTAATAAATTAGTTGCATAATTAACTTTTTAGTTCTAAATTTGCATTTACCACAGCAATCATATAAAATGGCAAGAACCAAACAACAGACTCTGACAGAAAAAGAAGCTCCTTTGATGAAAATGCTTTGGGAGCACGGCCCGCTGTTCGTGCGCGAGATGGTCGAATTATACCCGGACCCCAAGCCACATTTCAATACAGTCGCCACAACAGTCAGAATCATGGAAGAAAAAGGCTACGTCGGTCATGAAGTGCTCGGCTCGTCGCACAGATTCTACGCCATAGCCAGCAAAGACGACTTCTGCCGCCGCACGCTCGCCGGAGTCATCCGCGACTATTTCGACAACAGCTACCGTAGCGTCGTCTCATCGCTCGTCAAAGACGAAAAGCTCTCTGTCGACGATCTCCGCGAAATAATCGCCATGATTGAAAAAGGGAAAAAGAAATAATAGCAAAAAATCAGACGATTATGCGGCCGCACGATTGCTAACCGTGCCATAAGCAGCCTTAACACGGCCTCAACACGCGTGAGGTAGCGGCGGAAGTGATATGTATATATTGCGCTTTTCATCGATGTTGCAAAGATAAGTCACCGTTTGGCGGGTTTTGTGGCTAAAAATGTATATGGCTGC
>USIN01000009.1 GCA_900554715.1 uncultured Bacteroidales bacterium | reverse complement strand
GACGAGGCGATGTCTGCCGCCGTCGGGTCGACGAATGACATCAGGGCGACATCTTCGCCGAACTGCTCGGGATAGATGACAACGAGGTTGTTGCGCGAGAAGTATTTCTGGAGGAACGACGGCAGCTCGACCATGAACGACGAGTATGATACAGAATTGGCGCGCGCGCCTATGATGACAAAGAGGTCGTCGTCGAGGATGCGGTTTGTGAGCAGCACAAAGTCGTCGTTGGTGTCGACGGTGCGGAATTCGCAGCGTATGCCATAGTTTTCATGATAGATGACTCCGCGGATGAGCGGCTGAATATCGCCCTCGCAGCAGAAAATGATGCGACAGCCGAGCTGACGGGTCAGACGGGCGAGCGCCCTCACCCAACGGCTGAAGCCGGTCTCATACTGGGCCTTCTCGGGAATCCATACGACGATGCGGGTCACGGTGTTGACGGGTATGAAACAGCGCGTGATGATAATCATCTTGTTGGTCGAGCGCAGAAGCTGGTCGACCTTGCTGCCGAAGAACGAGTCGATGACGGTCGAGCGACGGTGCATGCCGAGGATGATTTCGGTTATGTCGCGCTCCTCGATGACGTTTAGCACGCCTGTGACGGTGTTCATGTCATAGCGTTCGAGCGGCACGACATCGACATCGGCCGCAGCGCCGACTTTTGTAGCCTCGTCGAGCGACGTGCGCGACAGCGCCTTGGAGGTCGCCGAATTATCGTTGCGCACATGCAGGGCGAAGATGCTGTGACGGCCCTTGTCGTTGCGCATCAGCACGGCCATTTCGACCAAAGCGCGGGCGCTCGTCGAATTTGCCACCGGGATGAGGGTGTTGTTGACGCGGGTATGGCGGATGACGCCGTCCTGGTCTTCGCGGCTGAGAGTCTCGATTTTCAGGCCGGGGGCGGCAGCCGAGGTTATCAGGGGCGCGAGGGCACAGGTGACGAGGATGACAAGCACCGTGGCGTTGAGGACCGTGGTGTCAAGCATGCCCATATTGTAGCCGAGGGTGACGACGGCGAGGGCGACAGCGGTGTGGGCCGTCGTGAGGCCGAACATGATCCACTCGCTCGAAGGGCTGAGGTGATTGACGCGACGCACAATCATCGCCGGCAGCCATTTGCTGACAAGCGCCACGACGAGCATCACGGCCGAGACGGTCAGGGTGTCGGCGTTGGCGATGACACGGACGTTGATCATCATGCCAACGCTTATAAGGAAGTAAGGAATGAACAGAGCGTTGCCGACAAACTCTATCGAGCTCATCAGCGGCGAGGCCACCGGCACGTAGCGGTTGAGCAGCAGACCGGCGAGGAAGGCGCCGAGAACCGGCTCGAGCCCGATAATCTGGGCAGACCACGCGGCAAGAAAGACCATCGCCATGACGAAGACATACTGCGTCACCTTGTCGCTGTAGACCTTGAAGAAGTGGCGCGTCACGCGCGGGAAGAGATAAAGCAACGCCAGACACCAGACGACAAGACGGCCCATGAGCCAAAGTATCTCAACGACATCGAAATCGCCCTCGCTTCTGATGTTGACAGTCGCCGCCAGCACGAGGAGGGCGCCGACGACGGCGATGATCGTGCCGACGACGGCAATAAGGACCGCCGGCTCCTTGGTGAGGCCGAAACGCGCCGCCACCGGATAGGCTATCAGCGTGTGGGAGGCATACATGGCGCCGAGGAGCATTGAGGTCAGCATGTCGAGGCGCAGGATGAAATGGCTCGTCAATATGCCGAAAAACAGCGGGATGACGAGTGTCAGCAGACCGAAGAGCAGTCCGCGGCGTATATTGAGCCGCAGATGGTACATGTCTATCTCGAGACCGGCGAGGAACATGAGGTAGAGAAGACCCACCTGACCGAAAATCGCGAAACTCGAGTCGTTGTCGAGAATGTTGAAGCCGTATGGGCCGACGATGACGCCGGCCACAATCATGCCTATGATGTGGGGGACCTTGATTTTATTGAGCAACAGCGGCGCAAAAAGGATGATAGCCAGAACAATCAGAAAAATCGTCACCGGCTGTGTCACAAGCGGAGATGTCGCTGCGGCAATCATGAGTCTACGGTCTTAGTTTTCCGTGGGCGAGCAGATATTCGGCGATCTGCACGGCGTTTAGAGCGGCACCCTTCTTAATCTGGTCGCTGACGGTCCAGAAAGTCAGGCCGTTTGGATTGGCGAGGTCGCTGCGGACGCGTCCGACATAGACGGGGTCGAGACCAGCCTTGTCGAGCGGCATGGGATAGACCTTGTTCGCGGGATCGTCGACGAGAACGACACCGTCTGCCCGGGAGAAGGCCTCGCGGGCTTCGGCGACGCTGACGGGACGCGCGGTCTCGACCCAGATGGCCTCGCTGTGGGCGCGGAGCACGGGCACTCGGACACAAGTGGCGCTGACCTCAAGCGTGGGAGCGTGCATGATTTTCTTGGTTTCGAAGTGCATTTTCATCTCCTCCTTTGTATAACCGTTGTCGCCGAAGACGTCGATATGAGGGATTACATTATAGGCAAGTTGAGTCACAAACTTCTCGACGCGGGGCTCACGGCCTTCGGCAAGAGCGCGATGCTGCTCGACAAGCTCTTCCATCGCTGCGGCGCCGGCGCCGCTGGCAGCCTGATATGTCGCGACATGAACACGCTTTATCTCCGACAGACGGTTGACTGGCGCGAGTGCCACGACCATCTGTATAGTAGTGCAGTTGGGGTTGGCGATGATGCCGCGGGGGGCATTCAAGGCGTCGGCTCCGTTGACCTCGGGAACAACCAGAGGCACATCGTCATTCATCCTGAAAGCGCTCGAGTTGTCGATCATGACGGCGCCGTGGCGTGTGATCGTGTCGGCAAACTTTATTGACGTCGACGCGCCGGCCGAGACAAATGCAATGTCGATATCCCTGAAGTCGTCATTATCCTGAAGAAGCATTACCTGATGTTCCTCGCCGCGGAAGAGATATTTGCGACCGGCACTGCGCTCCGAACCGAAGAGTCTGAGCGTGTCGACGGGAAATTTTCTGTCATCAAGCACTTTCAGCAGCTCCTGTCCTACAGCGCCGCTTGCTCCTATAATGGCTATGTTCATTTTTTATGTCTATGTTTTTTAGCAGTATAACGAATGACGGCACTGTCGTTCAGCCATTAAAACTCATAGCAGCACCGATTTTAACGGCGTAAAATTACAAAATTTTTCAATTATTTTCACCATTGCTGTCACAAATCGGCTTTTAATTCGTCTTATTGATAAAACAGCAACCAAAAACGACAAACTAAATTAGATTAATTATGAATAGATTTATCACAACCACCCTCTGTTCGCTGCTTATGCTGTCAAGCTCGATGGTCACATCCTGCTCGGCAAAAACCATCAAGGGCAGCGACAACATCATCAAACGCGAAGTCAGCATCAGCGATTTCGACGAAGTATCGGTTTCGACAGGCATCCGTGTAGTCTACACCACCGGCGCGAAAGCCAAAGCCACGATACAGGCACCCGACAACATCATGGAATATGTCAGAGTAAGCAACGACGGCAACGAACTCAACATAGGTCTCAAACGCCACAACGGCAGCATCAACTTCAACGGCAACTTCGCCGTGACGGTCTACATCTCGTCGAGAGCGCTGCATGAAGTCGAGACATCATCAGGCTCGAGTTTCACAGCCAACGGGCTCAGTGTCAACGGAGATCTCGACCTGTCGTCAAGTTCTGGCTCATCCATCAGACTTGAGAACGTCAGCGTCACCAACGATCTCGACCTTGATTCGTCGAGCGGTTCGACTATCACAATCGAAGGCGCGAAAGCTGCAAAAATCGATATCGACGCATCAAGCGCGTCAAGCGTCAATGTCTCGGGCATTGTGGCGACCGTTGTCAACGGCGACACCTCGAGCGCGGCACAGCTGACACTCAAAGGCAAATGCGAGCGCGCCGACTTCGAGGCCTCAAGTTCGTCGACAATCCACGCATCGGCTCTCACCGCCAAAAGCGGCTCTGCCGAAAGCTCAAGCGCTGCGTCGATAAGCTGCAATGTCACCGACCTGCGCAGCTCGACAAGCTCGGCCGGCTCGGTAAACAATAAGAAATAAATTCTCCAATCCTTAGAAACAGCAGTCTATAAAGACAGACAATCTATAAAAACACAATAATTACAAGAGGCAGCGCCCCGGCCATCGATGTGAATCGTCGCCGGGGCGCTGAATATTTCGTTGCAACAGAAACACCGGTTTCCGAAACCGCGGTTTCTATTTTTTAAGAGCTGCTTTTAACTATCTTATTTAGAAATAGAAATTCATGCTTTTGGGATAGTAGAGCATGCCACCGCCGACCTGCTGGGCTGCGGCATCGCCGAGCGAATTGGCAACGATGGCGAGGGCGAATCTCATGGCCGAGGCAGGACCGTTGGCGGTGATGATGCGGTCAAGAGCCATTACGGGAACATCGCGGACAACAGCGCCGCCTTCTTTGAGGCCGGCTTCCATGCCGGGATAGCAGGTGGCTTCCTTGCCTTTAAGCAGGCCGAGTGGAGCGAGGACGACTGCGGGCGACGCACAGATAGAGGCTATCTTGCCCTTATCGGCTGCATGTGTCTCCAACAGTGTGCCAAGAGCCTCCGATTCATGGAGATTGACGGCACCGGGCATACCACCGGGTATGATAAGCCATTCAGCGCCGACAAAATCAGCCTCGGCAAAAGTGAGGTCGGCTTTGATTGTCACGCCATGAGCACCGGTGACGTCATGTCTGTCGGTTATAGATACACTCTTGACATCAAGGCCTGCACGGCGCATAACGTCAATGGGGGTGATGACTTCGATTTCTTCAAATCCGTCGGCTAAAAAAATAAAAGAGCGTTGCATGATGTCTTGTGGTTAAAGGTTAATAGTTACTGTTTACACTCTTAAACAACGCCGGGCCTGAAAAGTTCCCGACTTTTATATATTCTTCGTATATTTGAAAAAAAATTCACGACGATGAGACGAAAATTATTATTAATGCCGCTAATTTATGTTTTTATTTTGATTTTTGCAAGCTGTAAGCAAAAATACACGACAATAAGCGGCATTATCTGGAATACGAGCTACCATATTGTATACGGCGGGAGTCAAAACCTCGAAGACTCGATACAACACGAACTTAACCGTGTCAACGCCGGGCTGTCGATGTTCGAGCCGTCGTCGACAGTGTCGCTTGTCAACGCCGGCGTGAGCGATAGCGTAGGGACAGATTTCATCTATGTCTTCAACGAGTCGCGACGCATAGCCGAAGCAAGCGGAGGCCGCTTTGACCCGACGGTAGGGCCGCTCATCGACCTGTGGGGTTTCGGGCGACGCAAGACCGACAGCGCCACGACACCCGACAGCGCGGCCATCGCCGAAGCTCTCAAAGCTGTGGGCATCGACGGTTGCCGCATCGGCGGCTGCCGTGTAATAAAAAAATCTCCGTCTACGACATTTGATTTTTCGGCCATAGCAAAAGGCTATGGCGTCGACCTTGTGGCCGAAATGCTCGAACGCAACGGCGTCAGCGACTATATGGTCGAAATCGGCGGCGAAGTGCGTGCCTCGGGACATCCGGCGATGGCCGGGGCGTGGCGCATACAGATTGATGCGCCTGTCGAGTCGGCCGACAGCGTCATACACGAGCGCCTCGATATCATCAGTCTCACCGGGGGCGCCGTCGCCACGTCGGGCAACTACCGCAACTACCGCGACACATCGGCCGGACGCATCGGCCACACCATCGACCCGCTGACGGGTCGTCCGGCGCGCCGCCCTACTCTCAGCGCCACTGTGACGGCCCCACGCTGTCTGACCGCCGACGCTCTCGCCACGGCCTGCATGGCGATGGAGCCTGAGGCGGCCCTCGCGATGATCGAACGTCTCGACAGCTGCGAGGCCCTCCTGGTCGTCGCCCGCGGCGACACGATGGTCACCATCGCATCATCACGCTTCGGGAAGCCATATGAATTGTGCATTGCAAATGATTGTGAATTGTGAATTGTGCATTGTGCATTATGCATTGTGCATTGATTCAGTGGCTGTTGTAGAAGTCGAGGATGCGGGTGCGGAGCATGTATTCGTATTTGGCGCGGACACGGTCGCTGACTGCACGGAGATAGTTGTTCTTGGCTGTCTCGTAGTCGGTCGGAGTGGCGCGGCCGAGATTATACTTCTCGCGGGTGGCGGCAAAGGTTTTTTCGGTAGCGTCTTCGGCGACTGTACTTGACTCGAGCCGCTTGGCTGCGCCGAGGGCCGAATAATAGGCCTGCTGGACAGCCTTGTAAAGATTGTCGCAGGCTGTCTCATACTGCAGCTCGGCCGAAAGACGGCTTACCCGGGCGCGGCGGACATTGTTACGCGTCGAGAAGGCGTCGAAGACCGGTATCGACAGGTTGAAGCCAAAGTAGGTGCTGAAGTTATTCTTCATCTGATGACCGAACTTGTCGTTATCGAAGCCGCTGACCGTATAATATGAACTGCCGATGCCGGCGGTAAACGACAGCCGGGGCATATAGCCCGATTTGGCGACGCGGATGTTTTTGTCGGCGGCGGCGATGCGCAGACGTCCGGCATTTACCGAGCTGTTGTTGAGCTTTGCGTTGGCAAAGACTTCGTCGGCCGAGCGCATCAGCACGTTGTCGTCGTCGAGCGAGGCAACCTCGAAGCCTTCGATGTCGTCGAGGCGCAGCAGCTGTGCGAGGTCGACGAGAGCAAGAGTGTAGTCGTTCTTAGCGGTTGTGGCCGACAGCTCGTCCTGAGCGAGCTGCGAACGGGCGTTGAGCATATCGATTTCGGGCACTTTGCCGGCCTCGAGCAGAGCCTGCTGACGTTTAAGCTCATAGTCTGACAGCTCTATCTGCTCGAGAGCGACCTTGTAGACCTCGTTGCAGTAGAGCACCTGGAGATACTGGGCGATGACGTTTAGCGTGACATCTTCCTTCGCAGCCTCGAATTCCTCGACGACAGCAAGAAGCGAAGCCTTGGCGTAGTCGAGCCGGCGTACGTTGCCGAGCCCCTGGAAGAGAGGTACACTCAGATTGGCACCCCACTGGAAATTGCTCGTGTTGCGGTCGGCATAAGTGTTTTCAGAGGTGAGGCCGCGGCCAAGATTGAATGACTGCGACGCCGACAGCCCCACTTCGGGCAGAAAGGCGTCTTTTGCGGCCGTGACGTCGAGTTCGGCGTTGCGGACGTCGAGAGCGCGGCTGCGCACGGTAAGGTTATTTGTCAGAGCATAGTCGATACACTTTTCGAGAGTCCATGTCTCGGCATTGGCGGTGACGGCGCAGACAAGAGCAAGCGCCGCGACAACGGTTTTACGCAACTGTTTCATATCTTCTTATGTCTGAGAGTTATTTTTTCTCGGCACCACGAAGCACGACAGTGGTGTCTACACCGTTTTTAACCTCTATGTCGAGACCGTTGCCTATGCCGGTCTCGATCTTGCGGCGGTCGAACTTCTGTCCGCCGACCGAATCGGTGAGTACGTAGACATAGCTGTCGCCGCCTTCAAACTCGATGACGCTCTCCGGCACGGCAACGACATCTTTGGCACGGTTGAGAATGACCGAACCGTTGGCGCTGTAGCCCGAGCGCATTGTCACGCTGTCGGGCAGCACGAGGGCTGCCTTGAGTTCGAATGTGCTGGCGCCGTTGTCCTCGCTGGCTTTCGGCGAAATGTATTCAATCGTAGCCTCCGATGTGACACCGTCAATCGCACCGACGGTGACAGTCAGCGGCATGCCGATGGCGAGCATGCCTACCTCGGTCTCGTCGACCTTGCCGACAAAGAGCAGGTCGCGCATGTCGGCGACAGTAGCGATTGTCGTGCCGTCGTTGAAGGTATTGGCCTGGATTACAGACGAGCCCTCTTTGACAGGAACGGCAAGCACGATGCCGTCGATTGTCGAACGCACAAGGGTGTTGCTCTGCTGGGCGTTGGTGACCGAGACACCGTCGCGGACGATAGAGAGGGCATCGAGGGCCGAGTTGAGTTCGATGCGGGCGTTCTCGACGGCGTTGTTGCCTTCTTCATATTCCTCGCGGCTGATGAATTTTTTTTCATACAGTTCTGACGTGCGTTTATATTTGCTCTCCTGAAGCTCGAGATTGCGACGGGCGACCTCGACACGGTTTTCGGCGGCCGAGAGCTGGCTTTCTTCGGGGATGACCTTGATGCGGGCGATGACGTCGCCGACTTTGACACGGTCGCCCGGCTCGACATTGATTTCGGCGATGATACCCGAAATCTGGGGTTTGATGTCGATTTCGTCACGCGGCTCGATTTTGCCGGTGAGAAGGGTCGTACGTTCGATAGTGCCGATGTGGGGACGGACGGTCTCATAAACAGTCGGCTTGTCCTGTGAGTTTTTGTAGAGGTAGACAAATGTTCCGACGAAAATCAGCGCTACGATGGTCCAGAGCGCTATGCGAAAAAACTTTTTCATTTTATATAGATTGTTTATTATTTACCTGTTGTTTATTTATCATTGATTGCTTCGATGGGTTTGATGCGCATGGCCTTGACAGCCGGGATGATGCCGGCGGCAGTGCCAAGCACGGCAAAGACGACTGTGATGGCGACCGCCGTGCCGAAACCGAGCTGGAATCCGGCAGGATTGCCCTGCAGCGTCATCAGATAGTTGACTCCGCCGAGCACTCCGGCGGCAAAGCATATACCCGCGACTCCGGCGATGAATGTAAGCACCACGCCCTCGGAGAGAATCTGGACGATGATGTCTCGCGGTTTGGCGCCGAGAGCGCGACGTATGCCGATCTCGGTCGTGCGCTCCTTGACGATGACCCACATGATGTTGCCCACGCCGATGATGCCGGCAAGCAGGGTGCCGAAGCCGACGAAACCGGCGAGAAGACTGAGCCCGAGGAAGAGATTGTTAATCATCTCGAACATCTCGGATATGTTCATGAACTCGATTGCCTTGGCATCGTCGGGATGAATCGGATGGTTCTGGCGTATGGCCCGTTTGATCGGCTCCTCGAGGTCTTTGAAATCATAGCCGTCTTCGGCGATAAGCATCATCAGACCTATGGCGTCGCCGTAGTTGAAAGCCTTGCGCATGGTCGAAAGCGGTATGATGACCGACTCGCTGAGATTGCCGTTGACTGTTATCTCCGAGCGGGCCTCACAAACGCCGACAACCTTATAATATATGCCGCCGACAGATATATTCTTGCCGAGGGGCGACTCTGCTCCGAACAGGGTCGAGGCGACGCGCTTGCCGAGGACACAGACCTTGCGGGCGGCGCTCTCGTCTGATTCGTTGACAAAACGGCCTTCGACGATTATCGGATGCATGAATTCGGTGTAAGCCGGCATGACACCCATGAGACCGCTCGACGAGCGCTGGCGACCGTAGGTGATGGTCATGCCCCAGTGTGACATCGAGCCGGTGGCGTCTCTGACACCTTTTATCTTGCTGACACGCTCGAGGTCTTCGGTGTCGAGGCTCCAGTACATACCTTTCTTGAAGCCTTTGTAAGGCATGGAGGTCTGATTGCCCCAGACAAAGGCCGTGTTTGTGGCAAAGCCATCGAACTGTTTTGACATCAGCGCCTTGAGACCGTCAGCACCACCGAGGAGCATGGCGAGCATGGCCGTACCCCAGAAGATGCCGAAGGCTGTCAGGAATGTTCTTGTCTTGTTGCGGGAAAGAGTGGCGAATATCTCCTTCCAGTTTTCTATGTCAAATATAGGATTGATCATGACTGTTGAATTCAGAAGGGTCGATTATTCGTCACGTAAAGCTTCGACCGGTTTGATCTTCAAGGCTCTGAGAGCCGGGAAGAGGCCGGCGAGAGCGCCTGAGACTATCAGCACGGCTGTGACATAGAGCGCGAGGCGTATGTCGACCGTCGGGTCTTTGATGAAATCACTGCCGCTGAAAGCCATGGCTATGCCTTCGTTGGCAAGGATGCCGAGGAAGATACCTATATAGCCGAACAGGGCGGTTATGAAAACACTCTCAAGGATAATCTGCACGAGGATATTCCGCGGCTTGGCGCCGATGGCGCGTCGGATGCCGATTTCATGGGTGCGCTCGCGTACAGAGACAAACATGATGTTGCTGACGCCGATGATACCCGACAGCATGGTGAAGAGACCGATAATCCATATCGCCATGTTGAGAATCCTGAAGGCACCCCCCATTGTGAGATGGTTGACAAACTGGTTCCAAATCCAGATGGCACTCTCGTCGTCGGGGTTAAACTGATGGATGCGTCCCATCGTCGCGCGCACGTCTTTCTCAAACTCAAGACCTTCTTCCTCGGTCGTGAGGTTAGAGACGTTGAGTCTTATCTGATTGATGTAGCCGCCGTCGCCTTTGATGGCGTTGACGGTCGAGAAGGGCGCGTAGTTGGTCGTATTGCCTTCGTTTGAATAGACGCCGACAACGATAAAGGCGAGCTGCATAGACTTGACGGGACGGCCTATGGCTTTCTCGGCGTCGCCGAAAAGTATTTTGGCATTTGACTCTGAGATGACAAGCACGCGGCGCGCTTCGTCGATGTCACGGCGGTTGATGAAGCGGCCGTGAGCGATTTTCATGCGTCCGGTCTTTTCCATTTCAGGAAAGACGCCATAGAGGCCGCCGGTGATATAGTCTGTCGGGGTCGAAATAACCGCCGTGTCTATCGACACTGTCGCCGTGGCGCCTTTCATGCGGTCGCCGAGCTCAGACTCGAGAACATCGATGTCAGAAGCCTTGAGGCGAATCCAGCGGTTCTCCTTGTAGCCCTGATAAGGCATCGAAGTGTTGCCGCCCCAGATGTTGACGTTGTCGGAAGTCCCTTCGGACGCGTCGCTCTCGAAAGAGGTGAGGACGCCCTTCGACATGCCGACAAGGACGACGAGCATAAGAATGCCCCAGGCCACGGCGAAGCCGGTGAGGCCCGTACGCAGCTTGTTGTTGCGCAGGGTCTGCAATATTTCTCTGATAAGGTCTGTCATGGCCGGTCGGTGATTTGGCCGTCGACGAGACGGATGATGCGGTTTGTCTGCTCGCCTACACCGGGGTCGTGAGTGACGATGACGATTGTCATGCCTTCGTCGTTGAGCTGGCGGAAGATCTGCATGACGTCGTGCGAGGTCTTGCTGTCGAGAGCGCCGGTCGGCTCGTCGGCGAGGATTATCGACGGATTGGTGATGAGCGAACGGGCGATGGCGACACGCTGTTTCTGACCGCCCGAGAGCTCGCCGGGCAAATGATGGGCGCGGTCGGCCAGACCGAGGCGCTCGAGCTGCTCCATAGCCAGACGATTGCGCTTCTTGCGCGAGACACCCTGATAGAACAGCGGCAGGGCGACGTTCTCTATCGCATTCTTATAGCTGATGAGGTTGAACGACTGGAAAACGAAGCCAATCATGTGGTTGCGCAGTTCAGCCGCACGGTTTTCACTTAGATTTTTAATCAGCACACCGTCGAGATGATACTCGCCGGTATCATAGGTGTCGAGGATGCCCAGAATGTTGAGCAGTGTCGACTTGCCGGAGCCTGAAGATCCCATGATTGACACAAGCTCGCCACGCTCAATCTCAAGGTTGATATCCTTGAGCACATGCAAAGGCACGGCCCCCTGATAGGTCTTGTTAATGTCCTTTAATTCAATAATCGGCATAGTTGTGATGAATGTTTGATGTTTTTAAAATAGATTGTAGTAAAATGCGGTATGTTTTATGCCGCCGCAAAATTATAAATATTTCTTAAATCTGCAAAGAGAAATTCAACCGGACCGCGCAAAAAAAATCGGGCTTCTCACGAAGCCCGAAAATTCTTTAACCTTAAATCTAATACCATGAAAAACACAGTGCAAATATAGTAATTATGATATGATAACACGGGGGTAGCCAAAAAGTTTTTACAATACTGTGAATTAACATTCGCTAACACTTTCCATGTCTTATATTTTATTAATTTCGCATACTAAAAATAATTAACCCGAAATGCCTTAAGGCGTTATCCTTTATACAATGAGAGTTAAAATATTAGTTATCGACGACGAAGAATCAATATGCGAAATTCTCAAATTCAATCTTGAAAAAGAAGGTTATGAAGTTGACTGTGCCTACAGCGCCGAAGAGGCACTCGACATGAACCTGAGTGAATATTCGCTTTTTCTCGTCGACATAATGATGGACACGCTCAGCGGTTTTGACTTCGCCAAACGAGTGCGCAATGTGACCGAAACCGAGCATACCCCTATCATATTCTGTTCGGCACTGACAGACGAAGACGAGAAAGTCATGGGACTCAACATAGGAGCTGACGATTATGTCACCAAACCGTTTGTTATCGGCGAAGTTCTCGCGCGAGTCCGCGCCGTGCTCCGCCGTTCGGCCATTACCCGCACTATCGCAGAGAACAACGCATCTGACAGTATCTATAAACCCGACATCAGCTATAAGGCGCTGAGAATCGACCAGAACGAAAAACTGTGTTATCTCGACGGACAGGAAGTCCAGCTCACGCGCACAGAGTTTGACATACTGCTGTTCTTCCTTACACACCGCAACCGCATCTATTCACGTGAAGAGATAATCGAACAGGTCTGGGGTGCCGACGTTGTGGTCACAAACCGCACTATCGACACAAACATCACACGCCTGCGCAAGAAGCTCGTCGAATACGGCAACAATATCGTGACCCGACAGGGGTTCGGTTATGGCTTTAAAGAAACACATTAGTTATCAGTGGCGTCTGTTCATACCGCTAATCACGACTATTTGGGCGCTGATTATCGGCATGGCATTATGGCAGGCCAACAAAGAACGCAATTATCAGGCCGACAAGCTTCGCGCTCAACTGTCACTGATCAACGACCGCATTATCGACGCATACGAGACCGAGTTTAACCCTCAGGCATACTTCAAATTCGTGAGCACCAGCTTCCAGAAGATGCCCGAATATGATTTGATACGTATCTCAGTCTATAAGGACAAATCGCTCATATATAATATAGACGAAATTGTCAGTCTGACCGACGACGAAATCAGTCACGATTCGGGCCTCACCACCGAGGCCGGAGAAGAAGATCTGGCTGTAGATCAGGAGTCAGACCACAGTAACGATTACTTCTATTATAAAGCGACGACAAGCGACGACGGACGGCTTGAAGTCCTGACGGCCGTCCCAGTCAACGACCTGTTGCGCAAAGCCAGTCTGCCTGATTATAAAATCTGGGTAGTACTTGTGGCGATAGCCATATTCCTCACGGTATTATCATATTACACAACGCGCTATTTGGGAACCAACGTCAGGATTCTGCGCGATTTTGCCGTCAACGCAGCAAATGACCGCAATTACAAGCCTGACCTCTCAAAAGTGCCTCACGACGAACTCGGCGAAATTACGCGCCAGATAGCCCACATGCACACAAACCTCACCCAGGCACTCGAAAACACCAAACGGGAACACGAAGTGGCTCTGCATGCCATGAACGAAAAAGCGCGCCTGAAACGTCAGCTCACCAACAATATAAACCACGAGCTGAAGACCCCGGTGGGAGTCATCAAAGGCTATCTCGACACGATAATAGAAAATCCCGATATGGGTTCGGAAGCGCGCGACCGCTTTATCTTAAAAGCACAGGAACACGTCAACCGGCTGGTAAACCTGATGAACGACGTGTCATCGCTGACACGTCTCGACGAAGGCTCTTCAATCATCACCACTGAAGAAATCGACTTTCATGACGTTGTATATTCCGTTGTAAGCGATTGCACCGAGTCGGGGATGCTTGGCGAACTCTCGTTTGTCTACGACATACCTCTCAACTGCCGTATCAACGGCAATTTCAATCTTCTCACAGGCATGCTCAACAATCTTGTCAAGAACGCACGTCTGCATTCCAAAGGCACCGAGTGTGGCATAAGACTTATCGGAGAAGACGCGAAATTCTATACATTTGTCTTTTATGACAACGGCGTAGGAGTAAGCGAGGAGCATATCCCACACCTGTTCGACCGATTCTATCGTGTTGACTCGGGGCGCACCCGCAAAGCCGGCGGCACGGGACTCGGTCTGCCCATTGTCCAGAATACTGTCCTCGCCCATGGCGGCACAATAGAGATTTCAAACCGCCAGGAAGGAGGTCTGCAGTTCACGTTCACATTACCGAAAGCCATACAGCATACCGACTCTTAAATCGCCCTTTCAATTTGTATTACAAAATTCACCAGTTTGTAACACAATAGAAATATAGATGCACTAATTTTGGCACATCATAACAACAAAGATATACTGAAATCTTTCCAACGAAAAAACTAAATCCGCACTAATAGCAATCAAAAGCATAAAGTTACACAAGCAACATTCACAAAACAGACAGACGTCGCGACGACGTCTGTCTGTTTTTCCGTATTCCCGCTGCCGCTCCCGAACATATTCAGCATTATTTAGTTTTTATTATTGTAAATAAATGGTTAATTTTGCACAACAATAAACCAAACTAAAAAAATGAACAATCCTGACTGGAGCAAACTGCCTTTCGGCTATTTCCCGACAGATTATAATGTACGTTGCAGCTATCGCGACGGCAAATGGGGCGAAGTCGAAGTTTCGACATCAGAAACAATAAACATCCACATGGCCGCCACGGCCCTGCACTACGGACAAGAAATATTCGAGGGCCTCAAGGCCTTCATGGGCGCCGACGGCAAGATACGCATCTTCCGCCTCGAAGAAAACGCCCGCCGTATACGCGAATCAGCCAAAGGCATCATGATGGAACCCATCCCCGAAGAACTTTTCAAAGAGATGTGCGTCAAAGTGGTCGAGCTCAACCGTCGCTTTGTGCCCCCCTACGGCAGCGGTGCTTCGCTCTATATACGTCCGCTCGAGATCGGCATGTCGCCGCGCATCGGCGTCAAACCCGGCGACGAATATCTCTTCATCGTCATGGTAACACCCGTCGGCCCATACTTCAAAGAAGGTTTTGCCAACACAAAGATATGTATCATGCGCGAATATGACCGCGTGGCTCCCCGCGGCACCGGCCGATGGAAGGTCGGCGGCAACTATGCCGCCTCTCTCTCGGCAGGCGAGCGCGCCCACTCGCTCGGATACTCGGCCGTGCTCTATCTCGACCCGAAAGAGAAAAAATATCTCGACGAATGTGGCCCGGCCAACTTCTTTGCCATCAAAGACGGCAAATATATTACCCCGGCTTCCGACTCGATACTGCCCTCGATAACCAACATGAGCCTTCAGGATCTGGCCCGTGACATGGGCATCGAGGTCGAATGCCGCCATATCACCGTCGACGAACTTGCCGACTGCACCGAAGCCGCCGCCTGCGGAACGGCTGCCGTAGCCTCACCCATCGGCGAAATCGACGACCTTGACACCGGCACCAAATATATAATCTCGAAAGACGGCAAACCGGGGCCTGTAACCACGGCTCTATATAACAAGCTCAGCGCCATACGCCTCGGCGAAGAGCCAGACACTCACGGCTGGAACACAATTCTCGACTGATGCCCGACTATAACGAACTGATTGACCGCTACTACGCGCCCGGCACACGCCGGCGCGAGATTCTCGTCAAGCATTCGCGTCAGGTAGCAGACAAAGCACTGAAGATATCACGCAGCCTCGGCCTTGACCTCGACGAGACGACGGTCGAGGCTGCGGCCATGCTCCACGACATCGGCATCGTGGCCACCGACGCCCCGGGCATCGACTGCCACGGCACCGAGCCGTATCTGCGTCACGGCATAATCGGCGCGCGAATGATACGCGAGGCCGGATTTCCCGAGGTGATAGCCCGCGTGGCCGAACGTCACACCGGCGCCGGCATCTCGACCGACGACATCGTCGCTATGAATCTGCCGCTCCCTCCGGGCGACTATATGCCGCGCACACTGCTCGAGCGCCTTGTCTGCTATGCCGACAAATTTTTCTCGAAGAGCGGCGACATGAAAGAGAAACCGCTCGAGCGTGTCCGTCTCTCGATGGCAAAACACTCGCCCGAGACCGTCACACGCTTCGAAGCCCTGCACAAAGAATTCGGTGCCGGTCACAAAGCGCTGTAACATAAAATGCCAATCCACCATAGCTCAATGCCTAAAATAGCCATCTCGACACAGACTTACCGCCACGACATCGATGAGTGCGCCCTGCTCTGCGAGAGCATCAGCCGCTTCGTGCCTGACTCGATTGACCATTTTATCTTCGTCAACGACGAGGACTATGAGCTGTTTGCGGCTGACCCGCGCTTTGCCCGCGCAAAGATCCACCGCAAGTCTGAGCTGCTGCCGAAAACATTCTTCAAGCTGCCCTTCAGGCTCATGGGTCATAAGTGCTATGTATCGCCGGCGACGATACCCGTTCGCCAGTGGATAGTGCAGCAGATCTGCAAGCTCGCCGTCTTCGATGTCATCGGCGACAGCTACGACGCCGTGATGCACCTCGACTCAGAGTGCGTCTTCATGCGGCCTTTCAGCCTCGACTCGATATACCGCGACGGGCGGTTCATGCTCTACAGCCGTGATTTCGAGGAAGAACCATACCACGAGAAATATTGTCGGGCGGCAAAAAAGGCCCTCCGCCTCGACGCCGATGTCGAGACGATGGCAAAAAAAACCTACATGACCCAGCCGATGGTATTCGAGCGCCGCTGCCTTCAGGAAATGCTTGCACGCCTGGGCAAAGGGTCGTTGTTCGGCTGGAAATACCGTTTTGCCAACAATTATAAAATCAGCGAGATATATCTGTATAGCCTCTACTGCATCCATGCTATCAAAGGCCGTGGCCATTTCAACACCGACAAGCGACGCTTCCCGCTGATCCATGTCGTCGACTTCGACG
This sequence comes from uncultured Bacteroidales bacterium, assembly GCA_900554715.1. Lineage (GTDB taxonomy): Bacteria > Bacteroidota > Bacteroidia > Bacteroidales > Muribaculaceae > CAG-873. The sequence continues at coordinate 1,530 of USIN01000009.1, read as the reverse complement.
CCGCAACACCACTCGAAGAACGTGCGCGGATGTTACTCTCAGACCCCGACGTAACGGGCATCTGTTTCCAAAAAGGCAAGCGCCGCGACGGCAAATGCGTCGACAGCGCAACCATCGCCTCAGTCGTCAGAAAGATCTGGGAAGATTAAGTCGAACAGAAAAAGTCGGACGGGTCAGACATGTCGGACAGGTCTGACTTCTTTGGCATATCTATTCGCCTGACTTATCAGACGTAGGTCTGTGGCCGCTGCGATAGTCGACACGAGCTTTGAACATCCGCTCTTTTATGCCACCTTCTTGAAGAAACTGACGCTCCTGCGACTCAATCAGACGTCTGAGCATATACGTCGTCTGATTTATCAGCGTAATACATAGATTACAAAACTCTTCGGCATTCATTCGCTCGGCAAGCGCGGATGAATTGCGCTCAAACTCAGGCGTACGCAAATAATACCTAAGCCGCTCTGTGCGCGGATGATTTTTATCCCATTTAGGAAGATTATGCTGACGTAGATAATCCTCATAATCAAGCAACAGTTCTTCAAGTGAAGCCTTTGCAACATTGGTCAGCTTAATCTCCATCTCTTTCGAAGTCGACGACGCCGCGCTCCCCTCAGCTATATTCTGTTTACCCGAGCGGGCAGCTTGCTCAATCTGATCGCGGGTTCTGCTGCCAGGTCTGATAAATTTTGCCGCAAAGACGGCCGAGAGATCGCAGATTATCTCGGTCAATTTAAAGACCTTGAGATTTCTGTAACCGCCACACTTGGGTAAAAATACAGCCAATATAAGATGATTTTTCAGAGGCCGCGGGCGGTGAAGTAGCGGTCGTAGCCGGCGAGGAGGGCCTTGCTTGTGTGTGCCCACGAGAGTTCGTTCTCGATACGGCTGCGGCCTATCTGAGACATCTTTTCGCGCTGTGCGGGGTCGTCGAGAAGGGCGACAATCTTGTCAGCCATGTCGATGGCGTCGTTTTTGCGGGCATAGAGCGATGCGTCGGCCGCAGAATAACGACCTTCGGTAAGGTCGAACTGCACGACCGGCTTGCCAAGCGCCATATATTCGAGCACCTTATTCATCGTCGACTTGTCGTTCATGGCGTTGTATTCGTCGGAGTTGACACAGACGTCAGCCGTGTTGAGGTAGCGCAACATCTGTTCGTCAGAGACGCGTCCGGTAAATTCGACGATGTCGTCAAGGCCCATCTCGGTGCATTTGGCGCGGAGAGCCTCGAGGTGAGGACCGCCGCCGACGATGCCCCAAAAGATGTCGTCGCGACCGAGTGTATCGCGGATATAACGCGCGGCTTCAAGCATATACTCTATGCCCTCCTGCTGGCCTATGACGCCGAGATAGCCGACCATATAGCGTCGCCCGCGCTTGATGCTCTCGTCAGGTGGCAAGATCTTGAGGCGCTCGAGTTTAGGGCCGCTGCGCAGCACAATGACCTTGTCGGGGTCCATGCCGTCGCGCTCGATGGCGATGCGACGATAGCTCTCGTTGGTGACAAAGGCGAAGGTGCAGTGACGG
>USIN01000008.1 GCA_900554715.1 uncultured Bacteroidales bacterium | reverse complement strand
ATATCTCATATAAAAAAAGCTATGAATTTATCAATACAGGCGACACGCTTAAATATCAGCTAATCGGACCGCACATCGATCCAAGCAGACTACTGCAATTTAATGATGACCGCGTGGACAACAGATTCTGGGGTATTGTCACCGACGACTCGGTTATCGTCCTTGAATATATCTATGAAGACCACCCATATACCTACTTATACGATGGCTGTCAGACAGTCTTAGACGGCAGCTTCAAAGAAAAATTCTCAACTCTCGGCATTAAAGCTGTCGGCTATACGCCACCGAGGGCGAAGAGATGATTTTTATTCTAAAAACCGGCAAATATCAGAATCAATACCATTTTTGAACGCAGGGGAAAATATATTCAACGCACGGTCAAACGGGTGTGGACGGGGTTTTCTATTTTTGCAGGCGTGTTAAATCCCTTTTTATACCTATGAAACGATTACTGACCCTACTGTCGGCGATAGCTGTCTCGGCTGTCGCCATCAACGCCCAGATTCTCCGCACAGCGTGCGAGCAGGGCGAAATCGAGGGCGAGCTCCACAACGGCTATGCTCTCTACAAAGCCATTCCTTATGCCGAGAAGCCCGTCGGCGACCTGCGCTGGCACGCGCCGGTAAAGAAAGCCCCGTGGGAGGGCGTCTACAATGCCGAAAACTGGGGAGACCGTCCGATGCAGACCAATGACCCCAATCAAGGCGGCAATTCTCTGCCGATGAGCGAAGACTGCCTCTATCTGAGCGTGTCGACGCCGGCCAAAGACGCGTCCGAACGGCTGCCCGTCTTTGTCAACATCCATGGCGGCGGCTTCTTCACCGGCTCTTACAGCGGCACTCAGGACAGTTTTGTCAACAACGGCATCGTCTATTGCAGCATAGCCTACCGTCTGGGAGCGTTCGGATTCATGGCCCATCCCGAAGCGGCCAAAGAATCAGAGCACGGCATCGCCGGCAACTATGGCCTGATGGACCAGATCATGGCTCTGCAATGGATTCACGACAACATTTCGCACTTCGGCGGCGACCCCGACAATGTGACAATCTGCGGCGAATCTGCCGGCGGCATCTCGGTGAGCATACTCTGCGCGTCGCCCCTGTGCAAGGGGCTGTTCCGGCGCGCCATCTGCGAGAGCGGCGGCAACCTTCTGCCGATAAGGACAAGCGCAGTCTCGGTCTGCGGCTCGGCCCAGGAACAGTCCTACGCCCAAAGCCTCGGTCTCGAATTCCAAAAAAAGCTCGGCTGCAAGAATCTCAAGCAAATGCGCCGTCTCTCGGCCGAAGACATTCAGGCCAAGAGCGAATATAACGTCTACTGGCCCACCGTCGACGGCTATGTCATCACCGGCGACACCTATGAGGCTTATCTCAAAGGCGACTATAACGATGTCGACCTTATCGTGGGCTATAACTCAGACGAGGGCAGCCTTTTTGTCCATGGAGCAGGCCTCGACGCCTATAACAAGATGATGGAGATTAATTTTCCTGACGACCGCGAGGGTTGCATGAAAGCATATCCCGCCACAAACGACAGTGAGGCCCTGCAGGCGCAGCGCGACGTCTTCCGTGACGTCGCTTTCGGATGGCCGTCATGGGCCTGGGCGACACTTCAGACGCGCACAGGCAAGCGCCCCGTCTATTTCTACTACTTCGACCAGCTTTCAGAAAACACCCTCATGCGCGGCACACGCGGCGCCACCCACGTCGCCGAGATGCCCTTTATCTATGGCTTCAACTTCGGAGGCAAGATGACCGAGACCGACATACACATGGCGCAGATCATGGAACGCTATTGGATCAACTTCATCAGGACCGGCAATCCCAATGCCACAGCTCTGCCATATTGGCCGGTTTTCAGCGAGAAGACCCCTTCGGTGATGTATATGCATGAGGGCTTCAGTCTCGGCACCGCACCCAATATGGCGCAGAATGAATTCCTCGAACGCTATTTCGCCAAGATACGTCAGAGTTCAAAATAGCCCATTTATCCTACATACTTAGATTACAGCTTTGTGTCATCCTTAACGGGAGATGCAAAGCTGTAATTTTACGGTATATCAGAATAACAGATCAGACTTCAAATGAGCTGGGGTTGGTGCCGAATTGTTTTTTGAAGCTGCGCGAGAAGTGGCTAAGCGACGAGAAGCCGGTCATGTCTGAGATCTCCGACAAGGTATAGCGGTGTTCTTTAATCAGTTCGGCGGCTCGGTTGAGCTTGTAGGTCTTGAAGAAGACCGAGGGCGGCTCGCCGGTGAGGCCTTTGACCTTGTAGTAGAATTTGGTGCGCGACATGTTCATCAGCCGGGCTATCTCGTTGACGTCTATCTCGGTGTTTGTCAGCTCTTTTTCCATCAGACCGTAGAGGTCTTTGAGGAAGGCGCTGTCCTGTGGCGAGATGACGTCCTGGTCGACGTCCTCGACTGTCGTCACGGCGGTAATCATGCGGCGGGCGCGCTCGCGGTTGCGCAGCAGCGAACCTATCTGTGACGTGAGCACCGCCGGGTCGAATGGCTTGGTGATATAGGCGTCGGCCTCGGCTTCGAGGCCTTCGACCTGGTTCTCGGGAGTGGCTTTGGCCGTGAGAAGTATCACGGGGATATGGCTGAAGCGGAGGTCGTGTTTTATGGTGCGGCACAGCTCGTAGCCGTCGGTGCCGGGCATGACGACGTCGCTTATTATCAGGGCGGGGATGTTCTCGTTGAGCCATTCGAGGGCGCTGGCGGCGTCGAAGCGTGTCACTACTTTATAGTTGGGCGACAGCAGCGAACGCATATACTCGGCAACCTGGATGTCGTCGTCGACGACGAGTACGGTCGGTTTTGACTCTTCGTCGCTGTCCCGGTCGTTTATTTCGCGGTTTCCGGTTGTCAGAGGATAGGCGACAGGCTGGGATGGCGTGGTCTTATGTACGTCTGACGCATAGGCCTCCTGACCGGCCGGGATTATAAGCACGAACTCTGCTCCTTCGAACGACGGATTGTCGACGGCCTTGAGGCTGCCGTGATGCAGCCGTGCCAGAGCCCGTGCATAGTACAGGCCTATGCCGGTGCCGCAGTTATAGCTGCCGGCAGAGGTGTTGCCGTCGAGCTGATAGTAGCGTTCGAAGATTTTCTCGAGTTTGTCAGACGGGATGCGCTGGCCCGTGTTGCGGACATATATCTTCAGCGAGCTGCCGAGCCCCGGGTCGTCGACGGTGTCGAGCCCGACTGTGATCGAGCCGCCGCGCGGTGTGAATTTCAAGGCGTTTGAAAGCAGATTATAGTAAATCTTCATTATCTTGTCGGCGTCGGCGGTGGCAAAACAGTTTTCTTCCATGCCGTTGATGACAAAGTTTATCTCCTTGCCGGCGGCGTGGTTGGCAAACGTGTCGGAAATCCGGCGCAGCATCGCAGCGATGTCGATGCGTTCGACTTCGAGGGGCAGTGTGTCGTTCTCGAGTTTGTTGAAGTCAAGAAGCTGGTTGACGAGATTGAGCATACGCCTGACATTGGTGTCGGCAATCGACAGCAGGTGTCGGTTTTCGGCTGACATGCCTTCGGCGCCGACAAGTTGCTTTATCGGTCCCGAAATCATGGTCAGCGGCGTGCGGAACTCGTGCGATATATTGGCGAAAAAGCGCATGTTCATGTCGTTGATGTGGCGTTCGCGCTCTTTCTCGCGGCGCGCCTTGTTGACGGCGTGACGTTCGGCGCGTATCTTCATCGAAGTCATCACGAGCACGCCGACTATGCCGGCGACAAGGAGACAATAGATGCATATCGCCCACCACGACAGCCACTTCGGTCTCTCGATGAAAACCCTGAGGCTTATCTCCGAGCTGTCGTCGCCGAGAATGCCGACACGGAAGATGTAGTTGCCCGCAGGCACGTTGGCGTAGTAAGCCTCGTGAGAGCCGGACGCCTCGACCCAGCCTTTGTCTATGCCTTCGAGCATATAGCGGTAGGCCACGCGGGGATTCTCGCAGTAGTCGACCGCCACAAACGAGATGCCGAAACTGTTGCTCTCGTAATCGAGGCGGACATCAGGCGCCAGCGACATGTCGCGGTCAATTTTGTCGCCGCCGGGCCGCACGGGATTGTTATGGACCATAAGATCCTGAAAGAGAAGACGAGCCTTGACATGCTTCGAGAGTTCACGTGGATTGAACGATGTGACGCCGTGGGTGCCACCGAAGTAGATGTTGCCCGCCGTGTCGACCGCCGCGGAGCGGTCGTAGAACTGGTTGCCGCCGGTGCCGTCATTGTCAAAGAAATGCTCGAATGTTCCTTTGTCAGGCGTATACCGGCTCAGGCCGTAGAGGGTGCTTATCCATAGCGAGCCGTCGCCATCGGGGCGTATCGCCGAGATGTCGGCGCAAGCCGCGCCGGGAACGGCGGTATAGGACGAATCGGCCGGATTATATTTCAGCAGGCCGTTTGAAACGGTTCCTATCCACAATGTGCCGTCGGGTGCACGATAGACATCGGTGGGTATGAAACTTTTCAGCCTCAGCACCGAATTTATATCTTTGCCATTATCGGGGAGCGGACTGATTTCCATTGTGTTGACATCTATGAGCTTTATCGGATTGCCGAAAGCCGCAGCGAGGATATGGCTGTCGTCGTATTGTATCAGACCCGGGATAAAACAGAAACCTGAGTCAAAGACCTGAAGATTAGTAAACTGCCTGTCGCCACGGCGCATATAGTAGACGTAGGGCGAACCGCTGCCGAGCCATATCGTACCGTTTGAATCTTCGGTAATCGACATTGTGCCCCACGCCATGAAATGCTGTTCGATGCTGAGTCTGCCGCCGGCGTAGCGCCCCTGAAGAATCTCGCCTGACGTCAGCGTGAGCCACACTCGGTTGTCAGAGTCGATGAATATATTCTTGATTGCTTCGTCATAGATGTTTTTGGCCGAGGAGAAATAAGAGAAGGGCATGTGGCTGATGCGGCCGGCCTTGTCGTCATAGACATAGACCCCACCGTGGCGTGTGGCCATCCACAGGTTATTGTCGCGGTCGATGGCCGTCGAGACGACCGACTGTCCGGCGAGGGCGTTGCTCACATATTTGTTGCGGTTGAAGCGTTCGGTATAATGATAATGCACGGCAATGCCCTGATCGTGACCGCCGAACCAAAGATTCTGCCGCGAATCGGTAAACATTGTCTTTATCTTGAAGTCAGGCACGTTGACCGGAAAGCCTGTTTCGCCCTGGGCCGTCACCGTTTCCTTGTCTCTGTCATAATAAAACATGCCGTCCCCCGAACTCTGTATCAGTATGCCGTCGCCGTATGGGTGAATAATCTCGACAGCCGATTTCGACAGCACGGGGTGAGACGCTATTGCCTCGGGCAGAGACACGAATCTGCGTTTATGTGTGTCGAAGCGCCTGAGCATGTATCCGCCGAGCCACAGCTCGCCGCCATTGACGAGAGATGAGTTAGAGACGAAGAAACCCGTAGGCACCGAATCGGCCGGCTGACGCGAGGCCATATCGTAGCGGCGCAATGAATTTTCGCCTACAACCCACAGTTCGTCGCGGTCGGTGACATGAAGTTTCATATTATATATAGAACCGGGACAGGCGTTGTCGGCAAGCCGCTCGGTCGTGTCGGAGTCGGGATGATAAGCCAGCAGACCATTCATGGTCAGAGCTATGACTGTCGAGTCGGCCATTTCGGCGAGACCGAGCACCATATATTTGTCACCAAGGGGCAGATTGCGGAAGTTGTCGCGGTCGGTATGCAGACTCACGCCGGCCACCGTAGCCACATAAACACGGCCATCGCGTGCGACAAGAATATCGCGCACCTGGTTGTTTGGCAGCGACAGCGAGTCCTCGCCCTCGAAATACTGGTAGAACTCGCGGGAGTTATAGCGGTTGAGGCCGCGGAAGGTTCCTATCCATATCTGCCCTGTAGAGTCTTCGGCAAAATCATAGACAAACTGGTTTGATATATTATCGCTTTTTACCGGCGACGTCTCGGTCAGCCTGTCTTCAGACGGGCGCGAACAGGCACAGAGTGTCGCAAGGCAAACAACGATGATTGACGGCAGATGAAATTTCATGGCTTGATTTTAGATTTATATTGCAAATTTATTTATTTTTTCATTTTCAGGTGAGACTACGGGGTGTGATTTTGAGCTGTTTGAACACACGGGCAAATATTTGAACAAATATGCAAGCCCTCGTGACGGCAGAGGCAAAAGTTTTGAAAAAGGCGACAAGCCGACGCCGGCGAACGGTGATAATTTTGCAGCGTAAACCAAAACCTCTTCATTTCAGTTCCATGAAAAAAATATTCCTTAGTCTTATGATTATGGCGGCCGCGCTTTCTGCCGGTGCCGCCGAACCGCGTTCCGAGATTTCGACCGCCGACGCCCGCACCACCATCGCACAGGGGCAGATTGCCGGTTACTCCGAGAACGGCGTTTATATTTATAAAGGTATACCTTATGCCAAGGCATCGCGCTTTATGGCGCCCGAGAAACCCGACGCCTGGGAGGGCACGCGCAGCTGCCGCAACTACGGCCCGACATGTCCGCAGGACAAGCGCCAGGGCTGGCAGAACGACGAGATTGCCTTTGCGTTCAACTGGGACGACGGCTATCCCGGCGAAGACTGCCTCCGCGCCAATGTCTGGACGCCTGCCAAAACAGCAGACGGCCGCAGGCGTCCGGTGATGGTATGGCTACACGGCGGCGGATTCTCTGCCGGCAGCGGTCAGGAACTCCCCGGCTATGACGGCGCCAACCTCGCGCGCAAAGGCGACGTCGTTGTCGTCACCGTCAACCATCGTCTCAATGTCCTTGGCTTCCTCGATCTGTCTGACTTCGGCGAAGAGTATGCGTCATCGGGCAATGCCGGCCTGCTTGACCTCGTCGCCGCTCTCGAGTGGGTGCGCGACAACGCCGAGGCCTTCGGCGGCGACCCCGCCAACGTCACCATCTTCGGCCAGAGCGGCGGTGGCGGCAAAGTGTCGACTCTCTGCGCCACACCCGCAGCCAAAGGCCTGTTCCACAAAGCGATCGTGCAGTCGGGTTCGACTCTCAGCACCATGACAGCCGATATGTCGCGCCGCATCGGCCGCGAGACCGTCAGACAACTGGGTCTTGAGAACGACATAAAGAAAATCGCCGACGTGCCTTACGAGCAGCTTCTCGCGGCAGGCAACGCCGCCGTCGCCGCCGTGCGCAAACAGGCCGAGGCCGAAGCCGAAGGTGGCACCGACAGAGCGTTTATCTTCGGCTGGGCGCCGACAGTCGACGGCAAAGTGCTTCCACGTCAGCCCTTCGCCGACGGCGCGCCCGAGCAGAGCCGCGACATACCCATGATGATAGGCACGACACGATGCGAGTTCTCGCCGACGACATATGTGCCGATGCTGCGCAACGCCGACATGACCATGGCCCGCGGTTTTGTCACCAATGTCTACGGCAGCGGGTCGGCTGATAAAATCATCTCGGCCTACGCCAAGGCCTATCCCGGCTACCAGCCCAAAGACCTGATTGACTTCGACACACGCTTCCGTCCCAACGCCGTGCGTCAGGCCGACATCAAGGCCCGGCAGGGCGGTGCGCCGGTCTACATGTATCTTTTCACATGGGAGTCGCCCGTTCTTGACGGCATCCTGCGCAGCACCCACTGCATGGAGATACCCTTTGTCTTCAACAATGCCAGAATACATGCGTCGATGACCGGCGGCGGTGCCGAGGCCGATCGTCTGGCCGACAGAATGTCTGACGCATGGCTTGCCTTTGCCCGCACAGGCAACCCCAACACGCCGTCGCTGCCCGAGTGGCCCGTTTATACCGCCGATGGCCGCGCGACGATGTTTTTCGACAACGAATGTTCGGTCCGTGGCAATCATGACCGCGAGCTCCTCGACATCGTGTCTGAAATAGCAGCCCCAAGAAGTTTCTAATTATAATTTTATACGTATCATAACCAATCAATACCAATCATGAAAACCAGAATCGCACTGTTTGTGCTGATGCTCTCGACAGCTTTGATGTCGTTCGGGCAGTCAAGGGTCAAAGTGACCGGCAAAGTGACTGACGACAGCGGCGAAGCCCTTATCGGCGTCAGTATCACGGCAAAAGGTGAAAACAACGGAGTCACAACCGACTTCGAAGGCAATTATCAGATCGAAACAAACGCGGGAACGACGCTTGTGTATTCATACATAGGTTACGATCCCGCCGAACGCCGTGTCACACAGGCCGGCGTCATCAACGTCACGCTGCGCGAATCGTCGACAGCGCTCAACGACGTCGTCGTTGTCGGCTATGGCGTGCAGAAGAAAAGCTCGGTCACCGGCGCCATCTCGCAGGTGAAACCCGAAGACATCCAGAACCGCACGATTGTCAACCCCCAGAGCGCGCTGCTCGGCAAGACCGCCGGTGTGCAGGTGGTGACGACATCAAACGCTCCCGGCTCGTCGCCGACGATACGTGTGCGCGGCTATTCGTCTAATGTTTCTTCTGATCCCCTCTATGTCGTCGACGGCGTGCGTCTTAGCGACATCAGCGGCATCGACCCCAACGACATCGCCTCTATGGAGGTCCTCAAAGACGCCGCATCGGCTGCCATCTACGGTGCCGAGGCAGGCAACGGCGTGGTGCTTATCACCACAAAACGAGGCAGCGCAGGCAACGGCAAAATCTCGTATGACTTCCAGTATGCCTGGGAACGCACCGCCAAAGTGCCCCGCATGCTCAACTCAGAGCAATATATAAAATATATGACCGAGGGCAACGTCTTCACCGAAGACTATCTGCTCAAGAACTGGGACGGCGTCACAAACACATCGTGGGTTGACGAAGCCTTCGAGACGGGTCACATGCAGCGCCACAATATCTCGTTTACCAACGGCACAGACCGCGGCAACTACTATCTCTCGCTGTCATACCTCGACAACAACGGCATCGTCGGCGGCAGCAAAGACTTCTACCAGCGTCTGACAGCGGCAATCAACGCCGAATACGACATCAAGACATGGCTGAAGGTCGGCACGACCAACCAGATCGAGAAATACAACGTGCGTCAGGTGTCGTCCAACAACGAATACGGCAGCCTTATCACAGCCACTCTTCTTCTCGACCCGCTCACGCCCTTCCTCTACTCGCCTGACAATCTGCCGCTCCACATGATCAACGCACAGCAGCAGGGCAAACATCTGCTTACCGACGAGAACGGCAACTACTATGCGGTCTCGAAATTCCTCAATTCTGAAAACTATCATCCCTACGTGATGCGTGACAATGGCGTCAGTCGCAACGGCGGTTTCAACGTAACCGGCAGCATCTTCGCCGACTTCAAACCATTCGCCGGTTTCACATTCACATCGCGCTTAGGCTACCGCCTGTCGTCTAACCATCAGTCAAACGTCAACCTCCCGTTCTACGGCAACGCCACCCAGAGCGGCGACTATGTCGGCATGAACGCCCAGAACACACAGACCGTCTACTGGCAGTGGGAAAACTTCGCCAACTATTTCAAGCAGTTCGGTGTCAACACCATCACGGCGATGGTCGGTATGTCATACTCAGAGAATGTCAATTCCTATACACAGGGCAGCCTCAGCGGTCAGAACGAAGACGCCCTGAAAAAGAACGATCCTCTCTTCTGGTATCTCAACTACGGCAATGCCTCGGCCACCAAAGGTGTCGCCGGAGAGAAGACCCGCAACAGCAAACTGTCGTATTTCGGCCGCGCAAGCTATGAATATGACAACCGCTACCACCTCCAGGCCTCGCTGCGCGCCGACGCCGCCGACCTCTCGAAACTGCCTCTCGAAAACCGCTGGGGCTACTTCCCCGCAGTGTCGGCAGGCTGGACTCTGTCTAACGAAAACTTCTTTGAAAACATCCGCCGCTATGCCGACAATATCAAGCTGCGCGCAAGCTGGGGCCAGAACGGTTCGCTGGCGGCTCTCGGCGGTTATCCCTACAGCACCGACATGGCTCTCGGCGGCATCTATCCTCTTGTCCCGGGCAACAACTACACGACATCGGCCTCTCCGTCGACAATGGGCAACAACAAGCTCAAATGGGAGACCTCAGAGCAGTTTGACATAGGTCTCGACATGCGGTTCCTGCGCAACCGTCTGGGTGTCAATATCGACTGGTATACCAAAAAGACCAAAGACCTTCTTGTCAACGGCACAGTGCCTTCGCTCATCATCGGCGGCACAACATCACCGATGAACGCCGGCAATGTCAGCAACAAAGGCTGGGAGTTCGAGCTGTCATGGCGCGACGTCGCAGGCGACTTCCGTTATGCGGCCACATTCAACCTGTCGACCCTCTCGAACAAGGTGACATATCTCGACCCGTCAATCGCCCGCATCGGCGGCACCAACTTCCACACCTCGACCATCACCTACTTTGAAAAAGGCTATCCGGTCTACTACTTCCGCGGCTATATGTTCGACGGCCTTGACGGCGAGGGCAATCCCAAATTCAAAGACCTCGACAACAGCGGCTCGCTCAACGACGGCGACCTCACCAACATCGGCGACGCCCTGCCCGACATCACTTACGGCCTGACGCTCAACTTAGGATGGAAAAACTTCGACCTGACCGTCTTCGGCACAGGTGCGGCCGGCAATAAAGTGTTCAACTGCATCAACCGCGCCGACTTCCCGCAGTGCAACAAACTCAAGGAAGTGTTCTATGACAACCGCTGGACAGCAGAGAATCCCGGCGGCACAGTGCCCAGGGCCGGAGCCGCCAACATGGACAAATATCAGATTTCAGACGCACTCGTCTATGACGGTTCGTTCTTCAAGATCAAGCAGATACAGTTAGGCTACATCGTGCCTCAGAAGTGGACCAAGAAGGCCTATATCAGCAATATGCGCGTCTATGCGTCGCTTGACGACTTCTTCTGCTTCACCAAATATCCGGGCTTCGACCCCGAGGTTGCCGTCAACGCCACATCAGGCATGGGCATCGACAAAGGCGCATATCCTTCGTCAAAGAAAGTCGTTCTCGGTTTCAATATCACATTCTAATACAGCAAAATAATGAAACTAAAATATATATTACCGGCGCTCATCGCCTCTGCGGCCATGCTCTTCTCGTCGTGCGAAGACGGCCTCGATATACCCAAGCACGGCAATATGGGAGGTCAGGACGATTTCTACAAGACCGACGCCGAAGCCGAACAGGCCGTTGCCTCGATGTATACCAGCTGGGGTGGCAACTATTTCAACTGGTATTATCTTAAAAACATGCTCTCTGACGACGTCTGGACCGGCGGCGGCTCTCGTGGCGACAATCCCGATATGGAGCGTCTCAACGAATATACCTTCGACACCGACCACGGTATGATTGCCGGCGTTTATCAGGGCCTGTACGGCATCATCTACAAAGCCAACCTCATCATCGAGAAGGTTACACCCGACACGCCTGTCAAAGCACAGGCCGTGGCCGAGGCATACTTCTTCCGCGGATGGGCACACTTCGAGCTGGCCAGCCTGTGGGGCACGGCTCCGGTCGTCGACCACTTGCTCCAGCCCAACGAATACCATCAGGGCAACAGCACACCTGAAGAACTCTGGGCGCGCACCGAGGAAGACTTCCGCACAGCTGTCACAAGCAATGCTCTCCCGAGCAAAAGCAGCGCCAACGACGAAACCGGCGGCATACGCGTGACAAAAGAAGTCGCACAGGCCATGCTCGGCAAGACACTCCTCTTCGAGGGCAAATATGCCGAAGCCGCCACCGAGCTTGACAAGGTTATCGACTCGAAAAAATATGAGCTTTATCAGGGTGAATACGACATGCTCCACCACGCCGCCACTAACGGGTGCAGCGAGGCCATGCTCGAGATTCAGAAACGCAACGACCCCGAGCAGGCATGGGCGCAGATGACAATGACTTTCATCATGAACGGCTGGCGCACATCGCTCATCAACCTCGGGTCGATGGATCAGATCGCATCGGGCACCTACGGTTTCATGAATCCGACCCAAGCCCTTTATGACGCATTCGTGGCCCGCGAGGGAAAAGACGGCTACCGTCTGCGCTCGACAATCCGCACCTACGACGAACTCAACGCCGAATACGGTCTGACCGTCAATGCCGGCGAACGTCTTGTCGGTCATGAAGGTCTCTTCAACTGGAAAAACCGCGCGCTCAAGGAAGACTGCGTCATGGACGCCAGCTACTTCCAGGCCCTCCAGTATACAAATCTGCGTGTCATGCGCTATGCCGAGGTTCTTCTTCTCGCCGCCGAGGCCCATGTCATGTCGGGAGGCTCACGCGCTGCCGAATATGTCAACGCCGTCCGCACCCGCGCGCGTCTCCAGCCTCTATCGAGCGTGACACTCGACGATGTCAAGGCCGAAAAACGTCTCGAACTCTGTCTTGAATGTGTCCGCTTCCAGGATCTCGTGCGCTGGGGCGATGCCGCTAAATGTCTCGGAGACAGAGGCAAGTCAGTTCCGGCTTTTTCGGCCAACGGCCTTGAAGCCAAAGCGTTCTCTAACGCTAATTACGGATTCAAAGACAAACATAATCTGCTGCCTATCCCGCGCAAAGAGATTGAGCTCAACCGCAACATGACTCAGAACACCGGATGGTAAAACCCTTAAATCAAGCTTAAAATGAAAAAGATATATAATTTGCTGCTGATGCCTCTGGCTGCAATGCTGTGGGCCTGTAGCGACGATGTGATTGACGACCTGTCGGGTACTTACGACGACATATACCGGTATAACTACACCACAGAGTCGACCGGCGAGACCGACAAACTCAAGAAAGGTCTCAAATATCTCCACATGAACTTCTCTGACGGTAAAGACAATACACTGTCTCTCAGTGTCGTGTCGCGGGAGTGGACTCTCCAGCCCGGAGTCTACAAACCCTGGTCGGGACCGCTCGACCAGCCTGTCGCCAATGAGTTTTACGCCTTCACTGCTGAGGGCGACCAGGCCAACGGCCGGATTACCGAGGGCGACCTCGAGGTAAACATGTTCGGCAGCGACTATGACATCAGCGGTCTGCTCACCGGCGGTGACGGCAAACGCTATGTCATCAACTACCGCGGCCCGATTGAATTCGTCATCGGCGTCGACGATCCCGAACCGAGCGGCTACACCGTGACAATGAAAGCCGAACCGGTTGTCATCATGGATTATACCACATGGCAGTCTACAGTGATTCCCGGTGTAAGCAAATATACGCTCGCTGTCAGCGACCCGGCCGGCAACGACGCCGCCTTCTTCGAGGCCATCAACAAAGAGGGCCTGTCGATGTCAGACCTGACCGGCACATATACCATCGCAGGCTCACCCACCGAGCCGTGGCTGATCGACAACGGATGGCTTGTTCCCGACTACGGCATGGCCGGCGGAGCGTTCATCGTATCGTCGACCGGCGAGAAGCAGTATATCACCCAGGGCAAGATAAACATCGAATCGGTTGAAGGCATCACCGGCGAGACCCTCTATAATTTCAGCGGCGAAAACCTGTCGTATATCACAGCAGCCGGCGGCAGCGGCACAGCCAATTTCAGCATCCGTTTCTCGTCTTATCTTGAAAAGAGCGGCACAGAGCTCAAAGACCTCTCGTTCCAGAGCGAGGTTCTCGGCCGCGAGGTGAAATACTCGGTGATTCTCCCCAAGAGCTTCGACGGCACGAAGACATTCCCTGTGCTCTACATGCTCCACGGCGCTACCGGCGGCAATAACGACTGGCTCACCGGCGGCAACATCGGCAGCCACACCGGCAGTGTCGAAACCGAGATGATTATTGTCTCGCCTCAGGGTTCGTTCGATGGCTTTGACTCGTTCTATATAGACAATTATCAGAGCAAGGGCATGAATTACGAGACCTTCTTCATCAACGAATTCATGCCTGCGGTCGAAGCCATGTATAAAGGCAACGGCCGTCGCGGCATCGCCGGTCTGTCGATGGGTGGCTTCGGCTCACTCTACTACGGCCTCAAGTATGCCGACAGATTCTCGGGCATCTATGCATGCTCGCCCGCAATTGGCATCGAAGGCACTCCCAACATTTTCGATATGATCTGGACACCGGGCGCATCGGCAATCACGGTCGAAATCGGCACGGAAGATTTCCTCTATGAGGTCAACAAAGGTCTGAACGAGGCCATGCAGTTCTCTCCGCTTCTGCCCGTCTTCACCTATATCGAACGTGCCGGTGCCCACGACTGGGCATTCTGGAGCGCATGTTCGCCGAAGATTATCAAATTCTTCGACGGATTGTTCTCCAAGTAATTCGCTTCTCGAGGTTTCCGGCCTAAATTCTTGCAAATTACAAGAATTCTGAGTTAATTTGCCGTTAGTTTCCAAATGACAGATTAATGACAGTCGGCTGATAGTTTTTGTGGTTGCTGCCGATGGGCCGGAAACTTAGATATATTCACTTTGCTAATCCTTAAATAACTGATTCACGAACTACTGATTCTCTTTAATAAAAACCGTAATAATGAAAAAGTATATCCTTATTGCCGCAGTGGCGCTGGCATCGTTATGCGCCGACGCCCAGCAGGCCCTCTGGGGCGGCTCACAGATTGTGTCGCCCGAAATCAACCCCGACAACACAGTGACATTCCGCATCGCGGCGCCCAAAGCCGTCAGAGTACAGGTCACCGGCGACTTCCTGCCGACACAGAAAATGCAGACCCCTTACGGCGAGTTTGACGCCCCGGGTGTCGCTGACATGGTCGAGAAAGACGGTGTCTGGCAGTATACCACCGCCGCGCCTCTCGCCCCCGAGCTCTACAGCTACTCGATGATTGTCGACGGCCTGAAAATCAATGACCCGTCGAACGTCTACCGCATTCGCGACGTCCAGTCTGTCACCGATGTCTTCATCATTCCCGGCGAGCGTGCCGATCTTTACAAAATCAACGACGTGCCCCACGGCACGGTCTCTAAAGTGTGGTATAACAGCCCCACGCTCGGCATGGACCGCCGCCTCACTGTCTACACCCCCGCAGGCTATGAGTCGGGCAGCAAGCGCTATCCGGTCTTCTACCTGCTCCACGGCATGGGCGGTGACGAAAACGCCTGGACCGAACTCGGCCGCGCCGCACAGATTCTCGACAACCTCATCGCCGAAGGTAAAGCCGAGCCTATGATTGTCGTCATGACAAACGGCAACGCTGCCCTCCAGGCCGCGCCGGGCGAATCAAGCCTCGGCTTCTCGGCCCCCACAATAAATCTGCCCAAAACAATGGAAGGCAGCTTCGAGACACATTTCCCCGAAGTCGTGAAATTTATCGACAAGAACTACCGCACCATCAAAAACAAGAAATCGCGTGCCATCGCCGGTCTCTCGATGGGTGGCTTCCACTCGATGCACATCTCGAAACAATATCCCGACATGTTTGACTACGTTGGCCTCTTCTCGGCAGCCATCATGCCTAACAAAGACGTCAAGAGCCCAATCTATGACGACATCGACGGCAAACTCAAGACCCAGTTCGCCAAAAAGCCCGCTCTCTACTGGATCGGCATCGGCAACACCGACTTCCTCTACGAAGCCAACAAGGCTTACCGCAAGAAGCTCGACGACAACGGATATGCCTATACCTACTACGAGACACCCCAGGGCCACATCTGGAAGAACTGGCGCATCTACCTGACTGAATTCACTCCCTTACTCTTCAAAAAATAAGAATTAATGAGAACTCGATTCATCACATTGACTGCAGTGACGGCTCTGGCCGCCACTGCTTTCGCCGCTCCTGTAATACCGCGTGACGAAGCCCTCGAGCAGAAAGTCGAGGCCACACTGTCAAAAATGACCCTTGACGAGAAAATCGGTCAGATGACCGAGCTCGCCATCGACCTCATCGCCCATCGCGGACCCGACGGCAAGCTCGTCTACCATCCAGGCATGCTCGACAGCATCATCGGCAAATATAAGGTAGGCTCTATCCTCAATGCGCCCCAGCACGCTCTCACTCCTCAGGAATGGAACGAGTTTATCGGCAAGATTCAAGAGGCCTCGATGAAAGAAATCGGCATACCCTGCATCTACGGCCTCGACCAGAACCACGGCGTGACATACACTCAGGGCGGCACACTCTTCCCCCAGAACATAAACGTCGCCGCGACTTTCAATCCGGCGCTTGCTGAGGAAGCTGCCGCCATCACGGCCTACGAGACACGCGCTACGGCTTGTCCTTGGACCTATTCGCCAACCGTCGACCTCGTGCGTCAAGCCGCATGGCCCCGCGTATGGGAAAACTTCGGCGAAGACCCCTATCTCAGCGGTGTCATGGGCGCCGCCCAGATCAGAGGCTTCCAGGGCACAGACCCCAACCACCTCGGTAAAGACAAGATCGCCACATCTGTCAAGCACTATATGGGCTACAGTGTGCCTTTCAGCGGTCAGGACCGCACACCCGCTGTGATCAGCGAGGCCGACCTCCGCGAAAAACACTTCGCTCCCTTCCTCGAATGTCTTAAAAACGGCGCGCTCACCATCATGGTCAACTCGTCGAGCATTAACGGCATTCCCACCCACATCAACAAACGCCTCCTCACCGGCTGGCTCAAGGACGAACTCGGCTGGGACGGCATGATCGTCACCGACTGGGCCGACATCAACAACCTCTGGCAGCGCGAGAAAGTCGCCAAAGACAAGAAAGAGGCTATCGCCATGGCTATCAACGCCGGCATCGACATGGCCATGGAACCCTATCAGTGGGATTACTGCACCATCCTCAGGGAGCTTGTCAACGAAGGCACTGTCCCCATGAGCCGCATTGACGACGCCACCCGCCGTGTGCTGCGCCTCAAATACCGCCTCGGCCTCTTCGACGACCCGATGACCCGCGTGGCCGACTATCCCGACTTCGCCTCGGCCAAACATGACGCCGCCGCACGCCGCGCCGCTGTCGAGTCGATGATTCTGCTCAAAAACGACAACAACACACTGCCGCTCAAAAAAGGCGGCAAGATACTTGTCACCGGCCCCAACGCCAACTCGATGCGCTCGCTCAACGGCGGCTGGAGCGTGACATGGCAGGGCAAGCTCGAACCGGGCGACCTCGCCGGCAAAAACACGATTCTCAAAGCCATGCAGGACCGTTTCGGACGTGACAACATCATCTATACCCCGACCGTAGAATATGATGAAGCCGGCGCTTACTACGACGAGAAGACGCCTGATTTCAGCGCTCTCGGCGCCGCTGCCGCCAAGGCTGACGTCATCGTCCTCTGCATAGGCGAGAACTCCTACTGCGAGACACCCGGCAACACCACAGACCTCAACCTGTCGGCCAACCAGAAAGAACTCGTGCGTCGTGCCGCCGCCACCGGCAAGCCTGTCGTGCTCGTTCTCAACGGCGGACGCGGACGCATCATCTCTGATGTCGAGCCTCTCGCTGCCGCCGTCGTCGACATTCTTCTGCCCGGCAACGAAGGCGGCAACGCTCTCGCCGACCTGCTTTCGGGCGACGAGAATTTCTCGGGCCGTCTCCCCTATACCTACCCGCGACACGTCAACTCGCTCTCTACCTATGATTACAAGGCCTCTCAGAAGGTCGGCACAATGGCAGGTGCCTATGACTACAACGCCGACGTCTCGTGCCAGTGGCCCTTCGGCTATGGCATGAGCTACACGACCTTTGCCTACGGCCCGCTCAAACCGTCGGTGACAGAGTTCCGCAACGGCGACACTCTCTCGTTCTCAATCGACGTCACCAACACCGGCGACCGCGAGGGCAAAGAGACCGTGATGCTCTACTCGAGCGACCTTGTTGCCTCGCAGTGTGTGCCTGACAACCGCCGCCTGCGTGCGTTTGACAAAATAAGCCTCAAGCCCGGCGAGACCAAGACCGTCACCCTGACGATACCGGCCTCTGATTTCGCCTATGTCGGCGCCGACGGCAAGTGGATTCTCGAGAAAGGCGATTTTAAGGTTCAGGTGGGCGACAAAGTCGCAGACATCACCTGCACAGAAACTTATAACTGGACTACACCCAACAGATAAACGACCATGAAATACATAACCTGTCTTGGCGCGGGAGCCGTAATGGCTCTCGGTCTTGCCTCCTGCAACTCAACACCCAAGCTTAACGAGAACAATATCGGCGAGGTCGTGGCAGCCATGACCCTCGAAGAAAAGGCCCGTCTGATTGTCGGCACCGGCATGAACGGCATCAACAACGGCGACAGCGCCGTCGTCGGCGAGACCCGGTCGATTGTTCCCGGTGCCGCCGGCACGACTTACCCGATACCCCGTCTCGGCATTCCCGCAGTCGTGCTTGCCGACGGCCCCGCCGGCCTGCGCATCAGCCCGACACGCGACAACGATACTGCCACCTATTACTGTACCCACTTCCCCATCGGCACGATGCTCGCGTCGACGTGGAATCCCGAACTCGTCGAACAGGTCGGTGAGGCCATCGGCGACGAGGTGCTCGAATATGGTGTCGACGTCCTCCTCGCGCCGGCTCTCAACATCCATCGCAATCCGCTCTGCGGCCGCAGCTTCGAGTATTACTCCGAAGACCCGCTCGTGAGCGGCAAGATTGCCGCCGCGTATGTCCGCGGCGTCCAGAGCAAAGGTGTCGGCACAAGCATCAAGCATTTTGCCGTCAACAATCAGGAGACAAACCGCATGGCCAACGACGCCCAGGTCAGCCTCCGCGCCCTGCGCGAAATCTATCTCAAAGGCTTCGAGACCGCTGTAAAAGAGGGCAAACCCTGGACAGTCATGTCGTCATACAACTACCTCAACGGCGTCTACACATCCGAAAATCCCGAGCTGCTCACCACACTTCTGCGCGACGACTGGGGCTTTGACGGCATGGTGATGACCGACTGGTTCGGCGGCTCTGACGCCGTGGCCCAGATGAAGGCCGGCAACGACATGCTCCAGCCCGGCTACGACGCTCAGTATGAGGCCATCGTCGAAGGTGTTAGAAACGGCTCGCTCGAAGAGTCTGTCGTAGACAAGAACGTCAGACGCATCCTCGAGATGATTGTCCGCACACCGCGTTTCAAAGGCTACAAGTTCTCTAATAATCCCGATCTGGCGGCACACGCCGCACTGACCCGCTCGGCGGCGAGCGAGGGTATGGTTCTGCTCAAAAACGACAGAAAGGCCCTCCCGCTCAAGCCCGAAATCAAAAACGTCGCCCTCTATGGCTGCACCTCTTACGACTTTATCCCCGGTGGTACAGGTT
>USIN01000007.1 GCA_900554715.1 uncultured Bacteroidales bacterium | reverse complement strand
CGACCACGAGAATTGCTTTATATATGTCTTGCCGTCGGCTGTCACGGGTATCGTCAGCACTCCCTGACGCTGCGTCAGCGCCGTCGTCACCGACACCGTCACCGACGTCTGCGTCGTGCCGTCAAGCTTCACAAGCGCCGTCATGCCCATCGGCAGCCCCGTGATTGCGCCTACGCTCGTCTCTATCCGGCGCTCGCCCTTATAGGCGGTCACGCCTATGCTCGTCGTCGCCGCCACGGCCTTCTCCGAGTCGCCCTCGAAGACGTGGCTGTCGTTGCTGAGTGTCACCGACACAGCTTCGGTGTCGGCGGCGTTGGGCGTCCATACGGGCGTGTCGTTCCACCCGCGTTCAAGTTTCACTTTCGTTATCGAGCTTGTCACACCCGTCACCGACGACGGTATCGCGTATATATTGACAAACTCCGTCGTGACAGCGTGGCCGGCGTTGTCGTCGTCTTTCCACGCCCCCTGTAGCATATACCGGCCGTCGCCCATGTCCGTGAAATTGCCCGGACTGACCCAGCCGCCGCTGTTATAGAGAGCGAAATGCGTCTTGCCCTCGCCGAGCTGCGCGCCCCATAGCGTCGCCGTGAACTTCTCGCCCGCCGCGGGCCTGTCGTCGCCGAAGTCGAGCCGCGCCGTCGGGTAGCCGGTGTTGCTCCAGCCTTTGGCCGAACCGCGCAGCAGGTTCTCGCTGTAGCTCGCACCATCCTTGGCTATGTAGCTCTTCGTATAGCTCAGCGACGTCGACCCGTCGCTGAACTCCAGCGTCGTCCGCGTCCAAAGCCACATCAGAGCCACCGGCTCGGGCGCGGTCTCCGACCATGCGCTCTCCTCGGGCGTCACCGTGCCGCTTATCGACAGTGCATATTCTGTCTTGGCCGATGTCAGCGTCAGTCCCTCGATATAAGCCCAGTCGGTCGTCTTCTCGCTCGGCTCGGCTGTCGTCGCGAGCTTGCAGCAGCGCCACCGGCGGCCCTCGTGCCATACGTCGCTTATCTCATAGTCCCCCGTAGCCTCGCGCAGCGTCGAGCCGTCGTAGTAGTCGCCCCCCGCCGTCCACAGTCCGCGGTCGCGAACCGTCGGCAGAGGCTTGCCCAAGTGGTCGACGTGAAAAAGGTTCTCGACAAAGAGATACTTTGAGTAAACACCCTCCTGACCCTCGGCGAAGCCGAACGCCCGGCTGATAAACTCCGGCACACGTCCGAACGTCGACCCGTAGTTTGCCGCCGTCAGCAGCGGCTGACGCACCCCGACGAGGTTGACTATGCGACCCTCCGTGCTCGAGAGGTAGAGACAGCGCTGGCGACGTTCGTCCGTCCGGTGGCCCCAGCGCGCGACGTTCATCATCGCTATCGGCGCGAAATTCTTCTCCCCCGGCACCTCGTCGTCGTCATAGAGCATCACCGTCAGCTCGTTCGACGCCGTGTCGACCGATGTCACGAGCATCCACGACGTATAATAGTCACCCCCGCCGCGCGACATCGTGTTATATATCCCGCGTAGCACCGTGTCGACAGTCATCGCCGTGAAATAGCCGTCCCACTTCTCCTTAAGTTTGAGCTTATAGTTTCCCCCGCCGAGGTCCGTCACCTCCGTGATCTGGTCGCTCTCGGTCAATACGGTGTCACCCTCGATGGCTTGCAGACGGTTGACGATATACTCCAGTGCCTCAAAGAATCCGCGCACGCGCACCGATTGAAACTCGGCGTTGCCCATTTTGTCAACACCGGCTCCAGTGCCGTAATGCAGCGACGATATGAAATCGCCGAACTCCGCGCCATTCTTAAAAATAGCCCTGCCGACCGCGATCAGGCCCTGCTCGAAAGTGATGAGCCCCGACGCTATATCATCAGCTATGCGGCTCAGAAACTCTTCTCTTACGGGGCTATCCTCGTCGAGGTCCTTGGCCGAAGCTGCATGGTCGGCCTCCAGGGCTCTATTTGCCAGCGTTGCCCGATCGGCGTTCTTGGCATGATCTGCCTCCTTGGCCCTGTCGGCCGTCAGCGCGCGTTCAACCTCGCGCTGTGAGGCTCCTGGCAGATAGCCATTGCCTCCGGTTGCAATCCCACCCGAGACCGCTGCCGTCTTGGCTTTAGGTTTCTTTATTATTTTGACGTCTATCAGTTCCATATTTCTTTCAGAGTTAAGGTTGCGCTGCCCTCGATGAGATTACGATCGAGTGATTGAACAAAAAAAGTCTTGTCTAATATAGCCGGGTGACGGTAGTGGTTAAACAAACCGACAATGCCGTCTCGATCCTCGAAACACTGGGTAAGGACGACACGTGGCCGATGATATTCATTATAATAGCTATCGACATATAACTGCTCGGGCTTTGCCTGAGTCTCCTTCGCCACCGAGTAGATTGAGGTAACGGCCTCGCCTGTGATGGTGTCTACAGGCGTCGACAGACATACCGAGTCAGATACACCCAGGCGGCGGCGCTCGTCAGCGGTAAGGGCGCTGTGAATTTTAAAAGTGATGTCGTCTTTCCTGTTAATGAAGCTCTCGTCAGTGTCGCTCATGTAGGCCAAATCACAGTCGTCAAAGTTATTGATGAGCCCATTGTCACTATATATATTTATGTCAAACGCCTTGACAAAGATGCTGCTGACATGAGCCAATAACGGCACCGATTTCTCGCTCCATTTTGTATGTCTGAAAAATGTCGGGTGACGACGGCTGACGTCGCCCCACACGGTATTGACGGGGCCAAGTATCATGAAACTCACCTGACCGCTGACCTTATCGTTTTTGCGAATAGGAATAGCTATGCCCTCGGCATCAATACCGAGAGAGAAGTCAATATTGTTCTGCATGTCAAACTCGGTTCCTATCAGCTTGTCACCGATTTTCGGGTCAAAACCGATCGTGAAGCTCTGCTGATAATATTCGTCATCGCTGGCGCAGTCTTCACGGCGCTTGTAGGGCTTCCATGTAAAGTCTGAAATCCGTCCCTGCGTACCGGTCTCGACGACACACTTGTCTCCGATGACGAGCATACATGCCAGCGCGGCCACCTTCGAGACATGGTCGTCGCCGTCGCCGATAGCGCTGTACTTGAACTCGTACTCCTCGGGGCCGGTACCGGTGAACGGCACAAGTCCGGATCGTGTATTCGAGTCGAGCTGCGGCGCTGACATCGGCGTCTCGGCCTTCCAGTATTTCTGCGTGTAAAAACGCCCGTCTTTGTTATCACGACTCGGTACGAGTTGTTTTATATGCGTCTGCATCTCAAGAGCGGTAGTCGATGAAACGAGTTCAGTGAAATCTGCGCTGACTTCCATTCGCGGGTTAAGGATTATGCTACCAGACAAAACGATATAATTAGTCGTCTCGTCGTCGGCCGGCGAGAATGCCCCACCGGTAATGCCGCCGCGATAAACCGCGCTTGGTATAGCCGCCTTGATGTCGCCCTCCTTGGGGTATGTCTCGGCGAGTTTGTCCTTGCCGTTACCGTTTACCGAGATGACGAGGTAATCGCTCATATCGATTTTCGATACCGGCGAATTATCACTGCGGTCGGCAACCTTGTCAACGACACTGCCGATTGAGATAATAGCGGCCCCCGGCTTCTGTGCGAGTGCATTTGGCAATCGCTGCTGATTGCTGTTGTCAGTGCAATACGTCTCGATCAGATCTGCGCCTGTCGTGCTGTCAGGGAACGACCATTGCGGATTGCTCCTGACCTGGATGTACCAGTCGGTCACGGCGGCATTTTCATAATCGACACGGTCATTCTGCCCCCAAACCATCAGGGCGAAGGCATTCATGGCCCTGATGCCCTCACCGTCCGACGAAATTTCTGTCAGGTATTTCTGACGGTTGGTATAAGGCGACGTCAGCGAATCGCTGTCAAGCGGACTCTCGACGATGCTCTCGACATTCTCGACCTCGCAAGTCAGCAACATCTGATTGTAGACTTGGCCGATAGACATCTGTGTGTCGGTACCGATGACTTTGTCGACGGTGATATCTATGGTTGTCGACGCATCTGTCTTCGTATCTGATCCGGTCAGGTTATGCCAGGTTATCGGTTCACCGGCGCGAAGACTCGACCAGGAGAAGATATAGAAGTCGAAGCCCTGCTGTATAATATGAAGGTCGAGATATCGCAGCATCTCTTCGATGACCTCGCTCTGCGTCCACACGTCATCCTCGTCGTCGCCGAAAAACAGCTGCTCCGACACACCGAGGCGCGCGAAAATCGTTTCAGGAAACGCGATGTTGCTCATGCTTTTGCTACAGTCATAAAATATGTGTGCCTTGCTCTCGCCGTTGAGATCAATGCCACTACAAGCGTCGCCGATGATACCGGTGAGCAACTGGTCGAACGGTTTTATGGCGGCCGAGGCTTTGACACTCTCATACGATACCGAGGCCGCACCGACGTTTCTGTATCTCGAATCTTCGAGGGCCGTCAGTACATCAATACAATTGATCTCGATTTCGTCGAGTGACTCATTGAAGCCCTGTGAGTAGGTCTGAGGCTCGACGAAACCGGCGAAGATACATTTGTCGCCTCGATATATGTTAACTACGGCGTCGTAGCATGAGGCACAAAATAATTCGCCGAGAAAGACTCTCGTGTATAACCTTATCGACGCCTGCGATTTCAGCAAGTGGTCGAAGGTATCATTGACCTCTGACGTGATTTCCACCGGGTCATCGGTGAACGAGACAAGGTCATCCTCGCCGCCGATTTCTATCGTCTTGCTACGGTCGCTGCCGGTGACAATTTTCACTGTTACAGTTTCGTTCCTATAATTCAAAAAACTGCCGAAAATATACATGCCTCGTCAGATTTTAATGTTTGTAGGTTTGCCCGAGATGCGGGTCTCGTTAGCGGCTACGCATATCAGGTCACGGCCGCGGATCTTGAAGGTACCACCGACGACAACCGGTTGCCCCGCTGGCTGTAGGATTTCGTTCAGCTTGCTCAGGGGCGCCACGATTTCGGGGTTATGTGAAGCACCCGCGTACTCGCCGATCAGACCGAGAGTCGGACCGCTGACGATGCCACCTTCAGCGAAAGGTATGGCGTTCATCGACTGCACGAGTGCTGTTGCCGAGGATATAAATCCCGAAGCTATGCCAAAGCCTGCAAACGGGATAGACGCATGCGCGGCCACATACTCGGCGGCGGCGAGCTCCATGTAGCTTTGCGTAAGTAACTTATTTGCAGCGACAAGCGGCATTTCCGCGGCTGTGGCCGTTTCAGACACGACCGAGGATTCAGCTTGGGCCGCGGACGAAACGACAGCGGCACCCGCCTTTGTAGTCTCGGACGCAGTAAACAGTTGGTTGGCCTGCGTGAATGTATTTATTAGATTGACAATTGCCATTATGCCGTCGTAGACCTGAAGGAAACCATCGACAATGCCTGTAAGCTTTTGCCAGGCGTTGCCGTTGCCCTCGATTGATCCGGTGATGCTGTCGACGCCCGAGCCGATGCTTTTAATATTCTCATAGCCCCGGCGCATGGTGTCATAAGTACTCGCCTGTTCCTTGCCGGCATTGCGAGTGGCGTCAGCAAGCTTCTGCCACATCTCGATCTGCTTGTTGAGCGCTGCGGCCACTTTGAGATCAGTTGTATTTTCGAGCTGCTCGTTGAGGACCGCAATGTTGTCGTTATAGCCCTTGAGCGAGTTAGCGTTTGGGTTATAGATCGGCTTTTCTGACTTTTCCTCAGGCTTGCCGTCATTCTCGAGGCGGTCGATTTCCTTGTCGAGAGCGTAAATCTCTTGTGTCAGTTTCAGCCTTACGGCAAGTGACTTCGTCTCGTCTCTGCGTGCCAGGAGTATGTCTCTGTTATTGCGGTAGTCATTGATGCTCTGAGGGTCATCGACCATTGTCTTCTGACTCTCCAGGGCCTTGCCAGCGTCGAGGATAGCTTTTTCTTTTTTGCGCCAAAGCTCTATCAATTTATTAATCTCGACAGCCTCTTCGGCTGTGGCTGTTTCGAGTTTCTGCTGATAATAGCTTATATTTTCCCGTATCTCGTTGAGTCTTGTCGCCTGCTCCCGCAGCTGATAGTTTTTCTTATTGCCCTCAGATGTCTTCGGGGTATTGATACCGGCTCGATCATTAAGAAGTTTCTGACGGGCCTCAAGCTGTGCCTGCTCTTTAAAGAGGCGTTTCAACTCGGCTTTGTCATTGCGCTCGGAGGCAGCCTTGCGGGCCTTCTCATTGGCCTCAAGAGCCTTGCTGAGTTGCTCGTAACCCATCTCAGCTATCTCGACAGATTTGTTCTCAGTGTCGAGGGCTTTTTTGTTTTCATTGATGCACTCGGTCGTCAGAGCGAGCTCGTTGCGAAGCTTCTCAGCCTTTTTTGTAGCGGTCTCATAATCCTCGCGGGCTTTCTTGTATTCGTCGGAACCGTGATTAAATGTTTTAGTCCCAAACCAGCCGATTTCGACTTTCGGACCTTGACCCTCGGCCACAAGCTTATCCATTCGCATCTTGGCCTCGTCTTGCTCACCGAGAGTCGTGCCAAGGCTTTTCGTCAGCTCGTTGGCCTTGGCCTGATGACCCATCAGGCGGATGTAGTTCTCGCCCTTCTGCGTAAGTGTGTCGAGCCATTCGGCCGCCGTGCGATAGGTACCGAATATACTGCCATAGCTGCGGTTGAGACGGTCGACGGCCTCAGAGGTATCGGCATTGGCGGCGATGAGGGCACGGAGCGACAGAATCTCATTGTCGATGCCCTGCTTGATTTCACCGGCTGCAGTAGCATAAGCCGACGATGCGACCTTGAGCTCGTCAAAGCCCTCGGTAGCCTCGTCAGTGGTATTGGTCAAATGATCGATGATAGTAACCAAGCCCCAAATAGCAATACCAACGCCCGTCGAGATCAAGAGGCCTTTAATCGCGAGGCTAAATCCTCGGGTAGTTGCCGTGGCCACCTTCTCGGTCTTATCAAGAGAAGAGACACCGGCTTCGGTCTCTTTGAGAACCTTATGCGTCGACATTAGATTTTTAAACCAGTTCTTCGTGCCGACGACAAGTATAGCTGTCGATTTATAGAGTTTGAACGCACCCGTCGCGGCCGTCGTCGTACTTGCCGCGAAAGTGAGAACCGGCTGCGCTGCAACTGTAAAACTACCTATTAATTCCTTAACATCACCGAGATTGTTTTCGAGTTGTTTAAGCTTGCCGGTCGGAGTATTGGCCAACTCGGCGTTCATGTTACCCACATTTGCCGTGATAATCTCGGCCATCATCGCGGCTCGCTGTGCCTCGGTACCATATTTCATCACCTTCTCCTGCGCATCATCGAAGGTAATGCCGACGCGGCGCAAGGCCGCTGTCTGCCCCTGCATGGCTTTGCCTATCAGGTTACCGATATTGACGGCGTCTTGATTCGTGGCGTTAAGGCCCTTTTGCTGAGCCAAGAGATTATTCATGGCCGGCAACAGCGTCTTTAAGCTGTCGGCTTCGGTGAGAAAGGTCGCCATCTGCTGTGCGCCTGACAGCTGCACCTCGTCGCCAATGACGCCGAGCTTCTGCTGCTCAGATGCAAGCTCCTTGACGCTGCCAATCATTTCCTCAGACGCATCCATGCGCTGACGCATGACAGTCTCAAGCTGTGTCTCGGCGGTCTTCTGTATCTGATAGGCGTCGGTCAGGGCGCGGCAGGCATTATTTAGACCGGTAAACGCTGAGTTAATTTGATCGAGGCCCATGCCAACAGCGGCAAAAGATATCAGCGGTTTTTTCAGACGCTCGGCCTCCTTGACCGTTGAGCCAAGCAATTTACGCAGGCTGTCGGCGTCGGCGACAAGTGCCTTCATACCTTTGCCGTCGTCCTCGACCTTAAACGTAAAAGAAATTGTGCTGTTGCCTTTTGCCATTTCTGTTGGTTTGTTTGTTATTTATATAATTAATGTGTATCTTTGCGATATGTCACCGATTTTAGAAATATTACTCGTGGTCATCGTTGATGCAATAATCATCTTACTCGCCATCGGCTGCATCGGCGCAGGCTTTATCCTATGCAAATGGTTCACCGATGATCTCAATGACTACTACGAAGCCCAGCGGGACCTTAAGCGTTGGGAACTCGAAGATAAAATCAAGGCTCTTCACGATAAGGACGCCTGATGCACGAGTGCCTCAAAGCGTTGCAGCCGCTCCTCGGGGGTGAGTTTGTCTTCTGCCGATTTTTTAGCTTCGGACGTCTTGCGGTCCCATGGGAACGGCAGCAGCTGCTTCGGTGTAATGCGTCGCTTGACGTGCGGCTGGATGCTTACCGTCGCCAGCATGCGGCATTGTTCCCACGATTCCTGACTCCTCATTTCCTGACGCTCTCGCCAGGCTTTGGCTATGGCTTCGAACTCGTCGAAATAGCAGGCGCAGAAATCATCGCGCGACATGCCTATGCACCCGACGGCATAACCTAAGAGCTCGTAGATGCCCGCGGGCTTTTCTTTTTTTTTGAACCGTCGGCAGGGGTAGAAGGCTCTGAAATCAACTGAGACCACTCGGCCATGTCGTCAGGCGTCAGATTATCGGCGAAGTCCATCAGGCTCATGCCGAAGTCGATGCCCTCGCGCTTCGAGGCAGCGACCACGCAGCACCACAGATATGTCAGTAGATCTGTGAAACTCGAGGAGTCAATCTCGGTCACTTCACGACCAGTCTGCTCCTTAAAGCGAAGCATGGCCCCCGCAGTCGGGCTGCAGGGGTATGCCTTGCCATTGACTATGATTTCGATGCGTTTCATGATCCAGCGGCTGCGGGGGTTTCGGTAATAGCGGTTTCATCGAAGGTGACTTCGCCGTCATTCTCGAGTGAAATGCTGTAGGTTGAGTCGTCGCCGGCAGGGTCACTGCGCTCAAGAGAAGCAATGACAAACTTTCCTGAGAGATAGGGCTTCTCGGTATTCCCGCGCTCCATGCATTTGACCTCGACGCTTTGGCCTTTGGCTATCTGAGCGAGACAGGCCTTGTAGCCGGACTCGGTTTCCTCATAAAAGACAAGGCCCTCGGCCGAAATTGAAACGCTGAGACCGGTGACGCCTTTGCCTTTCCAAAGGCCCGAACTCAGAGCTGCAGTTGCCGGGGGCTTGACAGCACGGTCCTTTGTCTCAGAGTTGATTGTCGCTGTGTGGCTGGTGCAATGGCCGACCGCTTTGCCGCCTACATAGAGGAGCATATCGCTGCCGTTGCAATAACCGGTTTTTGTGACTGATGTTGCCATAATATTGAAAATTAGATTTTTACTTTGAAAATTAATTGCTGCACATGGGCATCGTTCTCGTAGCCCTCGGATGCGTTATTGAGATAGCAGCTGCGCATTGTCAGTTCGCCATCGGAGCCTTGCACACCATCGAGTGCGCCGCGCACGGCCTCTGCCAAAGCGACCCCCGAGCCATAGTCAGGGGCATAGCACAAGACTTCGATATCTACCTCGTCATTTGCCGGGGCTGCTTTGGCCGGCGTAGGCGTCAGGCCGACACGGCGATAGCTGACATACGGCAAAACAGCTTTATCGACCACGACCGGAAAAATATTAGTCGTGATAGCTGAGACATTAGGGTCTTCAAGTAAAATGACCCTAATAATCTGACCCGCGCTGAGTGATGTTTTATTTTGCGCCATTTTTCTTTGCTATTCTCATTACTGACTGTCGGAGGGCTTCGTGAAAAGCCTCTGTGACTTTCGGTGTCATCTCTTCTTTAGTCTTCGCCATGAACTTGACAGGGGCGATTGAGCCTACCGCATACTGAATTCGACCGCGGCCTTTGGTCTTACGCTCCTGGGTGCCATCCTCAAACCATCGCAGCACAGGTTTTTTATTGCCTCGTGCATTTTGGTAAGGCCGACCACCGGTTACACGGAAGCCCAGTTTCTTTTTAAAGGCTATGCCGCGAATAATCTTGGCTACCTGATTGGCGTTCTTGACGCCCGTTGCGATGAACTTTCGCATAGCCTCGCGCTTGGCCTGATTGGCCACACGCCGCTCGGCTGCGCGCACTGCATTAGTGCGCTGTACCATCGGCAGCTGTGCGTAGAACCTTCGCAATTTTATTCGACTTTCATAGCCTTGGATTATTCGTTTACCCGCTCACAGACAAGCGTCAGCATGCCGCGGTCTTTGTTGGGGATGATATTGACGACGGTGTATAGATGCCCGCCAAGTTGTCTTGCCCTCCAGCCCTCGTCGACAGCATGAGCGTCGCGGATGTTAAACTCGACCCGGTAATCGGCGAATTGCTCGCTGACCTCAACGCGCCGGCTGCCGCTGAACTTCACGCGCTCGGCCGATACCGTGCGCGTCTTCTGCCAGTCAGTAGTCTCGGCGCCGAATCGGTCGGCGATTCTCACCGGCTCCAAGAGTTCGAGTTTATATTTCATCCGTCCCGCCTGCATTGTTACGCGAGTTTTCTGAAAGGTTTAATCAATGCCTGCAGTGCGTCCGGCACTTCGTACATCTGAACCGATGCCACGCTCTCGCGCTGATTATACCAGTGCGCGGCAAGCATCATGATAGCCTGCTGAAGCGACAACGGGAAAATACCATCATTCGCTTCGGCGAGATCGTTGACAGTGCGGTTAGTGGCGCTGATGACGACCTCCTCGGCGGTATCGAGCAGATGCGACAGATACATGTCATCGTCGGCGAAATCGTCGGCGCGGACATGCTTCTTGAATAATGCCAAACACACAACAGACATTGCGGCAGAAAACTATAGAATTAAAGACACATTACTTACCTGTTGATTCGGTCGTAGCCTTTACCTTGCCGAGAACGAAGGCCTCTTCGTAGAGGGTCTCGGTAGCGAAGTGAGAATTGAGCACGAAGTCGGTTGCATTCTGACGAAGCAGAGTGTAGGGATCGACGGCGAGATTCATCGGGCCGAAGAAACCTGCGGCCTGATAGCTCCAGTCACCGAAACCGATATTGCCCTCGCCGATTTCGGGGGTAGTGAAGACAGGATGCCCTAAGAGCATACCGCTCTCGATGAGGAAACGGCCGCTGCCGGCGTCGACTTTGGTATCTTCGAGCTCACACTTCATATCCTCGGTCATGACCCAGCAGGGGGCAATGAGCTTGATACCGGTCTTCGTCACAGTAG
The DNA here is from genome assembly GCA_900554715.1 of uncultured Bacteroidales bacterium. Classification (GTDB taxonomy): domain Bacteria; phylum Bacteroidota; class Bacteroidia; order Bacteroidales; family Muribaculaceae; genus CAG-873. The sequence goes on along the minus strand of USIN01000007.1, from coordinate 8,609 downwards.
CCTTCATCTTGAGAAGTTCCTTGCGGGTCGGCAGTGAACCGGCGAACTGAATAGCCTTAGTGGCGGCCTTGACAAAAGGACCGACGACAGCCTTGTTTTTGGTCTTGTTGCCGTCTGCTGTATCGGTATAAGTGCCAATAGTGGTAAACATGGCCTCATTGATTGCGTCGGCAACAGCTGCGGGCATTTCCTCGCGGACAACGCTCTCGACGATGCCCTCGGAACTTTCAAGTTCCTCTTTAGTCACAGGAATTGCGAGGCCAAGACGATGAGGCTTGACGTCGAGCTTGGTGAAGTCGACTTTGCTGTCTACGAGGCGCTCGCCCTCACCGGCCCACTGTGCGACGGCCTTGCCGTGGCGTGGCCAGCGAAGTTTGCCACCTGTAAGGCCGGTCATGATTTTGATGCCTACCTTGTCGTAGATAAGGCCGGCACGAAGGGGCTTGAGCATCTCTTCCTGAGATACCGGGATGATGCCGGTGTCTTCAAGGCCCGAAGTTGTCATGAGGTCGCGGGTGAGTACGATAGAAACCTCGCGCTTCTGAACAAGAAGAAGCTCACGCAGACGTTCGTTGGGGTCTGCCGGCACGCCGGCGCTCGGCATTTTCAGTGCCTGCATTTTCATCTGCAGCAGCTGATTTTCTCGGGTGATCGATGTGAACTCAGTCTCCTCGGCTTCGTTGCGGCCACGATTCTCGCGCTCGCAAGTCTCTGCGATTTCGCTGATGCGATCGCAGTTTTCCTGATACTTGTTTACCAGGTCGCGCACGTTATAAGTGCTCTGATTTTTGTTTTTCTCTTTAGCCATTTCAGAAATTATTAGTGATTAAGATATTATCAATTTTCTCGAGGCAGCCTGACGCATCTGAGCTATCTGCTCGCGGACGTTTTCGCTGTCATCGGGTTCCTTCTCGGGCTCCTCGACCTCTCGCAGACCGTCGGTAAACTCGCGTGCCTCGACCGAGGTGTCGGGGTAAGCCGGATCAGCGGCGAGAGTAAAATCATAGATGCCGGTGATGACCTTGACGCGGTAGGTGATTAACGTTCTGCCCTCGGCGGCTCTGACCTGACGCTCTACGCAATCGCTGTCCCAGTATCGGGTCGTAAATGCGAAACTGCAGCCCGATATGTCACCGCGGCTGACAAGTTCCAGGGCCTCGTCACCGTTGGGTGACTTCGGCAGCTCGAGGTTAAAGCCCACGCCGCGCTCATCGACGAAATACTCGAGTGTGCCTGCCCCGTGATTGCTACGGCCGAGTATCAGCTGACGATCGTGGAACATGGTGAACTTGATATCGCAGCCGTCGAGGAGCTCCTTGGTGATAGCATCGGGGGCGATGACTTCGCGGGCTTCCTCGTCGCCGTCGCTCCACAGGGGCGCCGACGGTGTATCGAACAATATCGCGTAGCCGGTGATGACGCGGCTCGGGACTTCGCCCTCGGCGGCCTCGCGCACACGCAGATCTGCGCAGTCTGTGGTCAGCACTCGCCTGACCTCGATGTTTTTATTCTTCTTCATTTTTCTGATCTGATTCGTCAATGTTGTTGTTATCCTCGACTGGCTCTGCGGCAGGTGCCGGCTGACCGATTTCTGTTATGCTCTTAAGATTCGCCGAAACCAAAACAGCATCTCCAGCCTCGACCGGAGGCAGATTGTCGAGGCGGCGCACTTCGTTGACCGTGGTGCCGGTCTGCAGCAGCTTGATGCGATAGTTCATCATGCCGTCGAGGTCGCAGGCGTGAAGTCCCCTGCGGTCGAACTCGAATTTGAACTTGCAGGCCCTCGACGGCGCCAAGAGCTTGCGACGCAGCTCGATTTCGATATTGCGCAGCATCGGGTTGAGAGTATGGCTCAGGAAGGCAACGTTGGCCTGCTCGGCGCTCTTGTAGTTACTGCTGGTATCACTGAAGACAAACGAGGGATGAACGCCAAAGAACCGGCAGATCTCGAGGACTGTAAATTTTCTGCTTTCGAGAAACTGCATGTCGACGGAGCTGAGCGATATTTGGGTAAAATCTGCTTTACCCGGTATACTCGTAATATTGCCACCTCCACCAAAAAACGATTCCATTTTTGAGGCAAGTGCCTCGAGCTCCTTATCGGCGTACTCGCCGAAGCCCCCTACACTCTTGTCGTTGGTGATGATACCGCGGACGCTGCCGCCATTGGCAAAGCGGTTATGAGTCTCGGCGTCGCCACTCTGAGCGATAGCAAGAGCCATCCTTGCATAGCTAAGCACACTGACGCCCTGCTTGCTGTCTGCGCCGGGCATGCCCTTGATATGGATGACCTCGTTCTCGGCGAAGGTCCCAAAGACGCCGTTGGTCGAGTCTGAAATCGTGTAAGTATCGTTGTGCGTATCGTGGGTCACTGTGTGTCTGCCGCAAATAGCCAGGCGGTCGAGCTCGAAAGTCCCGGGGATGTAAAACGGCACGATGTAGGCATTGCCCTCGAGCAGAAGATTGATGATAACCTGGCGCCAAAAGTCAAAAGCATTATACGCAGGGTCGGGCTGGATGTTCAGGAGATAGTCGAGCCGGTGATCTGTGGCGTCTACGAAGATGCCGTCTTTCAGCCGAAGATACTGCACCGGCAAGTTGGCGACGCTCTCGCTCAGGAACTTCACACAACGGTAAACCGTAGCGACCCTGAGGCCGAGGCCGTCGACCTGATATAGCCAAAGAGGCGCGGCGCCCCGGCGCAGTTCGCCGGAGGTCGCGGCTTCCTTGGATCTCCTAAAATAACCAGCGATATGTTGCCAAAAACCCATTTACAGTCATAATAATTTCTGCAAATATAGCACATCAATTTATCATCTAAAAGCCTGTTTGTTTGTTGGTTAGTTTGTTTGTTGTGCGCTTTGTTTTCCTTTTGTTCCCCCTTGATTTCTTTTGTTTTCTTTGAGCCTTTTTCGGCCTAAAAACTTTAACATAGATTAACGCTTATAATCAATAAAAAGCCTCAGGCACATCAGCTTCGTAATCACTCCGTCGATTTTTTGGGTCTTTTTCCTTTTTATCGGCTTGCAGTTCTCGAGTTTGTCGGTGTCTAAGACGGCGTTGCCAAAGCAGTAATAATTTATCGGATTGTCGTTTATAAAGATGCGGCCGTTCTTGACGCCGTGCTCGAAACTCTCGACGGGCGCAGTAAAATTGCCATAAGTCTGACGCACACCGGCAAGCACATTGGCGGCTCCGGCTGCAGCGAGCATGTTGATGACCTCCAAGCTCTTCCATGGATCGTATCTGAAGAATACGGGCGACGCTGTTGAGATAAAGCACATAGTCAACAATGGTTCGGTAGTCAATGACCGACCCCGGTGTCAGTTTCAGAAATCCCTTTTCGGCCCACGCGCGGTAAATGCGCTCGTTAGGATGACCTTCCAGCGCGCCCTCGGGAAAAAAATACGCGGTGTGATAGTTGAAGATCTTGAGTGTCGCGTCGTAGATTGCGAGCGTGACCGCGCTGAAATCGTCGCTCTCTGACAGGTCAATGGCTACCATCGCGTCAGGGCGACCTTTGAGCCTGTCGAGATCCATCGGTTTGGCAATCTTGCGGGCCAGTGTGCTGCTGATCCAAGAACGCTGCTCGTTCTCAGCGTAGATGTTCAGCAGCTTTGTCCTGAAAGCGAGCATCGCGTCTGAGCCGTTGCGCACGGCGTTTTTATACTCCTGCCGATAAAAGTCGATGCTGACCGTCACCCCTATGTGCGGATGAACCTTCCGCCATGTGGCCTCCGAGTCCTCAGGATCGTCAAGGTCCGGCTCGAAAATGTGAGCGAATATACTGTCATCGTCGAAGTCGCCTAACAGGATAGACTTGTAGCCCTGGAGCATCTCGTAGAACGGCCCCTCAAAGACGTCGCTGGCCGTCGTGATAATCACCGTCAGCGGATTTTCTCGCACACCCATCGACGTCGTCAACACCGTCAGCAGGCTGTTGTCTCGTGCTTGACTGAACTCGTCGAGAATGACAGTGCTTGCGTTCAGGCCGTCCTTGGTACGGGCGTTCGCGGTCAGACATTGAGCGAAGGCCGTGCGGTCTTTGCGCCGACTTTTAATCGTCTGCTCGTTGACCGTGTATCGTCGCCCATCAGGGTCAAGCTTACGGATGCAGCCGCGTATCACGTCGAAACACTTCTTCGCCTGATCGTTGCTGTTGGCGCCGGTGTAGCTCTCAGCATTGGCGTCGCCATAGAGCAAATCGTCTATCGCGAGCGATGCACTCGAGGTCGTCTTGCTGAATTTTCGGGGAACATAAAGCAGGGCCTCCCTGACGACACGATGACCGTCCTTCCAAAAGCCGTATATGCTTGCGAACTGGAATGTCTGCACCGGTGTGAGCTTATATTTCTGCAGTCCGTTTTTGCCGGGAAAATGCAGATTTTCGTAGAGTGTAAAAAAGCGCCATATCTCCGACGCATTTATGCCATACTTGCCGGCCATGTCAAAGAACCTGGCGACGGCAAGCTGCTCGTAGAGGTTATGCGCCTCGGGATGCTGAATCACCTCAGCGGCATAGGCCTCGAGTCTCGGGTCGATGCTGTCCAACCGGTAGTCGGCAACCGGCAACGCCCGGAGACGCGCAGTGACGTCGGTCTTGGCCTGGCGGAGCCGGTCTTTCTCTTCCTCGGTCATGCTTCAGAATCTTTAACCGGTTTAACGACGACGGGCTTTCTGCGTCCGGCATTTTTGACTTTTTTGGTCAGTTCGATAATCGGGTCTGACTCGTCGGCACCAGTGAGCTCTTCGGCAGTCAGACCGAGCGCCTTCATCTGTCGGGTGACGCTGTCCTGGGCGTCCTTCTGAATTTTGAAGACCGGATGAGGCGCGAGGGTCTCGTTGCCATATCGTGACACTACCGGGATAGTCGTCTCGATGAGTCCGTCGATTTCATCGTTGGCAAGGTCGAGGGTGCGCAGAGCTCCGGCGAGTGCCAAGATCTGCACATCGAGACTCTTGCTGTACTTGCCGACTGCTTTGAGCGCTTTTTCGATATCTTTTTTGTATTCATTAACTTTTTTCGCCATATTTGTTAAAATTTATGTATTTGCTGAAATCTGAAAAATTGGTTTTTCTTTCAAACTCCTCGGGCGTGGGGTTAATCCAAGACCGGGGGTCTTAAAAAAAATGCCCCCGGGGTCAGTCGCCGAAGAACTTTTTAATTACTCCCGCGACCTGCTGCTCGATGCGCCGTCGTGTCGCTGCCCGACCGCTTCGGCCTAATTCAATATGCTCTTTTACATGACATTGATGACATAGTGAGACGAGATTATGCGGGTCAAACATGAGCCTGCGTTTCTCCTCATACCCTGCCCCATACTCGACCGGTCTATGGTGATGCACCTCGGTCGCGGGTGTCACAAACCCCTCGGCTTCGCAACGCTCGCATAAGGGATTGTGTGTCAGCTTTTCACGACGTAAATTAAGCCACTGAGTTGTGTGTATCAGTGCAATATAATCTTTATCCTTTGCCATTTGTATGTTTGTGTATTAAGTAGTTAAGACTATCTAACAGGCTTTGTTGCCTTGATTTCTTATTCTCGAGGGATGCGCTCGCCTTTTCATCGACGGTATTGGCTGCGACGAGTTTGTAGACCATGACCGGATGCGTCTGTCCCTGACGGTGAAGCCTGGCGTTTGCTTGCTGAAACAGCTCAAGGTCCCATCCGGTGCCAAACCAAACGATGTTGTGGCCACCTCGCTGCATGTTGAGGCCATAGGCTGTCGAAGCTGGGTGAGCCAGGAGCACATCGATACGGCCATCGTTCCAGTCAGACAGCTGCTTCTCGCCCTCATAGACCACTACCCTATATCCTTTGAGCTTCTTCATGATGCGAGGGATATCATGCTTGAATTGGTAGAAGACCAGCACACTGTTACCATTGGCCGCCTCGACTATTTCGGCAAGTCTGTCTATCTTCTCACTGTGGATTTCATGAACGATATGATTCTCGTCATATACTGCGCCGTTGGCAAACTGCGACAACTTATTCATCAGACCGGCGGCAGAGTTGGCAAGAACGTTTGCGGGCTCGTCCTTGTGAGCTTCTTTGAACTCAAGAACCTTGTCTCGCTCAAACTTCTCGTAGGCTTTTCTTATCGCGGGCGGGAAATCCACGGACTCTGTATGCACTATCATCTCGGGCAATTTGAGGTAGTCCTTCGCCTGCATGCTGAGACAGATGTCGTCGATGCGGTCTTTGATGACGGTCTCGCATCCTTTACGGACGTCGCAGCGCACGACGATGTTGTTCCACTTGTGTGTCTCGAAATAGGTCTCTCGGTATTTGGTGACAGACTTGCCGAGGCGTTCGCCAAGGTCGATGCAATACATCTGCCCCCACAGATTTATCAGTCCGTTTGGCGCTGGGGTACCGGTGAGACCGACGACACGCTTGACAGTCGGTGAGGCAATGCGCATCGCTTTGAAGCGTTGAGACTTTGAATTTTTGAAACTTGTGAGCTCGTCAATAATAAGCATGTCATATGGCAACTGACCACCATACTGACCGACGAGCCAAACGAAATTATCGCGACCTATGACATAGATATCGGCCTTCTGTGACAGCGCCTGTTTGCGCTGCTTTTCGCTGCCGAGAACCTTTGCCACGGTGAGACCTTCGAGGTGCTGCCATTTGTTCACCTCGGCGCTCCATGTCGCTTCGGCCACCTTCTTGGGAGCGACAACAAGAGCCTTGTCGATTTCGCAGTCATCAATGAGCTGCTGCACGGCGGTCAATGTGCTAACTGTCTTACCAAGACCCATGTCGAGGAATAGCCCGCAGCGAGGGTTATCGAGAATCCACTGCGTCGCTACTTGCTGATATTCGTAAGGCTTGTATCTCATAAGTCGCAGATCTTATCAACCAGCGCATCGACGTCGGCTTTGTTATCGATGATTTCAACTGTGTGCCCGAGGCCGCGGAGACGTGCTATTCGCAGCTCCTGAATCCTTGATGGCTTGCGACCCTTGCTTTTCAGCTCGACCCATACGACTGCACCGTCATGCAGCACGATCAATCGGTCAGGATAACCGGTCTCATTGGGATTTGAATACTTGAGGCATGGTAGACCATTCATCTTGATCCGGTCGACAAGGTATCGCTCGATGACTTTTTCCGAGACTTCGGCATGATTTGTGATATTGTCTAATTGTTTGTTGAGCATTGTTCTTATTTTAACTGTTATTAACTAAAGGTAAACCGAGAGGTGAAAAATGGGTCCAAAACTCTATACGCGTAGGTTTTCCGCGGGGGAGATATTATATTATATATTACCTACTATTTTTCTTCTCTATATAGATTTTTGAGTTTACTCGGTTTCCTGATTGATTATCAGCCACTTTTCGGGTAAACCGAAGGCTTTTGCGTTTACCTTTTGGGCTTTCGGTTTCCCTCGGTGCTCTTTTGACTCGGTATACCGAAGCACTGGCCCAGTAAACCGAACTGCCCCTTTTGGGGCAAAAACGGCTCAAAATTGTTTGTTTGTTATATGTTCGGTTTACGAATAAAGCTTTCATCGTGTTAAATTATGTTTATTTTCTCCTCTATTTTAGTGGGTCTTCTGAAGCCTTTCTGAACGCCATAGAGGCCCTGCGCATGCTTTGTCGTACTCAGTCGTTCCCAGCCCATATCAGCTATAAGACGGCAGACTTTTCTCGCGAGGTACTTATATTCTTTGTCCGTAATCTCTCGACCCATACGTTCACAGATGAACTCCGCGGCGCATACTCGTTCACGTCGTACCCTACCTACGGCCTCGAGCGGGTCAGGATTTCTAAAGAAGGCTCGCCGTCGCACGAGGTCCCACATATCCCAGTCTTCCGGCAGCAGCGCGTCGAGATACTGGCTCAGTATGCCCTGAAGCTCGTCGGTGTTGCTGTCGAGGTATTCATCCTGTATCTGCCGGGCCTTCGCGTCGAGATCATCTGACAGGTACAGTTTTTCGCCCCTTCGCCAATATTCGACAGCCTCGGCCCACAGTTGGTCGCGGTTTTCTGCCAACAGGTCAAACCAGTGAGCCCCGTTTCGTCGCAGCTCTGGTCGTACGGGTATAATCGGGAAACGGCGGTTGCCTGTCTCGTCCTTCAGAAAATACTGCTCGTTGGTCGTGCCGAAGAAAACGCACTGCCTCGGATAGATCTCCTTATGTATGCCGTAGGCCGGCCGATATTCATCAGATCGCGCCGAGATGAACTGTTTGACCGCCGAGATTTCGCTGCGCTTCATGCCATCGAGCTCTCCTATCTCTATCAGATGCGAACCTCGTAGCTGCTCGGCGCCTTCCTTGCCTTCCATAGTCGTCAGACCGTCCTTGTAGTACTCGCCACCCATGATTGCGATAAGCGTTGACTTGCCTACGCCCTGAGGCCCCGCAAGTATCAGACAATAGTCATACTTACACCCCGGCGACATGATGCGGGCAACAGCCGCGGTGAAGTGTATTCGAGTGATCGCGCGGTTGAGGTCGGTGTCTTCGGCGCCTACATAGTCTATTATCATGCGTTCGAGGCGACAGACGCCATCCCATTTCAACGACTCGAAATACTCGCGTATCGGGTGCCTACGGTGCCTCGTAACGACCATGTCGAGTGCGTCTCTGACCTT